>DASTDN010000231.1:0-2189 GCA_035710365.1 Streptomyces sp.
CGACGCGTACCCCCGGGATTTTCCCGACCCTCCCAGCGCCGGTGGGCAGGGAACGCGCATCACCTGACCCGCCACCCGAAGGAGTGAACATCGGACCGGAGTTGCTGGGCAAGTTCCTCTGGCCTGTGCGGCGGCCTTTAACGGTGGGCCGGTTGGACGCGTGGGTCGGGCAATGGCACTATGCGCCGCCACTGATTCGCAAGTATCGCATTTCTCCGCGAAACAGGCCTCCAACTCGTGCGGGCGTGCGGTATCGACGGCGAGGGCCGCCGTTTTGCGGACGTTGTGAAGAGCTCATGCAGACTGGCCGAATGCGTACGGAACTCATGTCGGTGCCGGGCGGCGCGGACCGCCCCAACGAGGACTTCGCGAGCGTCGGCCTACCGGCCTGCGGGCAGGGTGGCGCGGTCGTCGTGCTCGACGGGGTGACGCCACCGGCCGGTGAGACGGGATGTCTGCATTCCGTCCCCTGGTACACGGCGCGGCTCGGCGGGGCGCTGACCGAACTGACCGTTTCACTCCCCGATGCACCTCTGGCCGAGGTGCTGTCCACCGCCATCGCCCGTACCGCGCGTGCGCACGCTGAAACCTGTGACCTTTCTCACCCGCGTACGCCGCAGGCGACGGTGGCGCTGGCCCGCTGGTCGCAGGACCGGGTCGACTGTCTGGTGCTGTCGGACTCGGTGCTGCTGGCCGGGGCCCCGGACGGGACGGTCACGGCGGTGCTGGACGACCGGCTGGCCCGGCTGCCGCGCTCGGCGCTGGCGACGGCGGCGCTGGTGGACGCCACGCTGCGGAACAAGGAGGGCGGCTTCTTCACGGCCGCCGCGGATCCCTCGGTGGCGCGGCGCGCGGTCACGGCGGCCCTGCCGCGGGAGCGGGTGCGCTCGCTGGTGGCGATGACGGACGGGGCGGCCCGGTGGGTGGAGACGTTCCGCGAGGGCGACTGGGCGGACTGCCACGCCCTGGTGCGCGAGCGGGGGGCGGCGGCCCTGGTGGAGCGGGTGCGGGAACGGGAACGGGCCGACGCGGAGCGCCGGGTGTTCCTGGGCCGCGCCAAGACGCACGACGACGCGACCGTCGTCCACGTGTGGCTCGCGGATGCGGGCGGCGGGGTGGTCACTTCTCCATCTGCCGGTTGAGGCGGTGCAGCAGCCGGGCCAGTTCGGCGACCTCTTCGGCGTCCCAGTGGGCGAGGCGTCCGGCGTAGCGGGCGCGGCGGGCCTCGCGGACCCGGCCGACGCGGCGGCGGCCCTCGGCGGTGAGCGCGACGAGCCAGGCGCGGCCGTCGGCCGGGTCGGGCTCGCGGCAGACCAGGCCCAGTTCCTCCAGGGCGCGCAACTGGCGGGACATGGTGGCCTTGCCGACGCCGATGTAGGCGGCGAGGTCGGTGGCGCGCTGTTTGCCGCCCTCGTCGAGCCGTACGAGCAGGCCGTAGGCGGACGACTCCAGTTCGGGGTGGACCTCGCGCGCCATCTCGCCCTGGTTGGCGCGGGCGCGGCGCAGCAGGACCGTCATCTCGCGTTCCAGGGCGAGGAAGCCGGGCCGCTCCACGCCGTCCCCGGCGGATCCGGACCCGGCTCCGTGTGCGGCCTCGCGTTCCTCACCGTTGCCGTCTCCGTGCACGTCAGCCCCTGCCTAGGTGGTCCGCCCCTGCGGAATGCGCCTGAAGCCGCGGGCTGGCGCCGCGGCTTCACCAGTATTTCGCAGGCGGGCGGCGGCGGTGGCGCGCGGGGCGGCGCGCCGCGGGGGCCGGGGTTCCCGGGGGGGGGAACCCGGCCGCCGCCCGCCGCACCCGCCCGCCGCCGTTGCCGGTACGTCGTATCTCCGTACGCCGTGCCCCTGTACGTCCTTCGCCGTACGGGCCTTCTTCCCGGCGGGGCCGCGCGGGGTCAGGCCACCGCGGCCGGGACCTCCGGTTCCTGTCCGGCGGCCGGGGAGGCGGCCGGGGCGAGGGCCAGTTCCAGGACCTGGCGGACGTCGGTCACGGCGTGGACGTGGAGCGTGTCCAGGACCTCGGCCGGGACGTCGTCCAGGTCGGGCTCGTTGCGCCGGGGGATGATGACGGTCGTCAGGCCCGCCCGGTGCGCGGCGAGGAGCTTCTGCTTCACCCCGCCGATGGGCAGCACCCGGCCGGTCAGGGAGACCTCGCCGGTCATCGCCACGTCCGTGCGGACCAGGCGGCCCGA
>DASTDN010000232.1:0-16870 GCA_035710365.1 Streptomyces sp.
CGAGCTGCTGCTGGATCACCTCCTCCAGGTCGAAGGTGACGGCGGAGCCGGTGCGCGGGTCGCGGGAGTTCGTCAGCAGCCGCTGCACCACGTCCGTCAGCCGCTCCACCTGCGCCAGCGCGATGGTCGCCTCCTCCTTCACCGTGTCCAGGTCCTCGGTGAGGGTGATCTCCTCCAGGCGCATGGACAGCGCCGTCAGCGGCGTACGGAGCTGGTGGGAGGCGTCGGCGGCGAGGCGGCGCTCGGCGGTGAGCATGCGGGCGATGCGCTCGGCGGAGGCGTCCAGCACGTCCGCCACGCGGTCCAGCTCGGGGACGGCGTACCGCTTGTGGCGGGGCCGGGGGTCACCGGAGCCGAGGCGTTCGGCGGTCTCGGCGAGGTCGGTGAGCGGGGAGGCGAGCCGGTTGGCCTGGCGCACCGCGAGCAGCACGGCGGCGACGACGGCGAGCAGCGCCACCGCGCCGATGATCAGCAGGGTGCGGCCGACCTCACGGGTCACCTCGGAGCGCGGCTCCTCCACGACGACGGTCTCGCCGCCTTCCCCGATGGCCTCGCCCCGCAGCACGTCGCCGTCCGGCCGGGAGCCGGTCTCGATGGCCGGCTCGCCGGGGATGCGGATCAGGGCGTAGCGCTGCTGGGCGACCTGTTCGACCTGGGCGCGCAGTACCTCGATGTCGACGTGCTCGGCGGTGAGCAGGCGGCTGTCGACGATGCTGGCCAGGCGCAGCGCCTCGGACTCCACGCGTTCCTGGGCGCTGTCGCTGATCGTGCGGGTCTCGACGATCACGAGGGAGACGCCGAAGACGGCGATCACGACGAGCACCACGGCGAGCGTGGACTGGATCAGTCGGCGGCGCATGTCCTCTTACCCAGGTTCGGGGCCCGGCGCGGGCGACGGGGCGTCAGTTCTTCTCGAAGCGGAAGCCGACGCCGCGCACGGTGGCGATGTAGCGGGGGTTCGCCGCGTCGTCGCCGAGCTTCTTGCGCAGCCAGGAGATGTGCATGTCGAGGGTCTTGGTGGAGGACCACCAGGTGGTGTCCCAGACCTCGCGCATCAACTGGTCGCGGGTGACGACCCGGCCGGCGTCGCGCACGAGGACCCGCAGCAGGTCGAACTCCTTGGCGGTGAGCTGGAGTTCCTCCTCGCCCATCCAGGCGCGGTGCGACTCGACGTCGATGCGCACGCCGTGCGTGGCGGGCGGCTGCTGGGGTTCGGCGGCGCCGCGGCGCAGCAGGGCGCGGACGCGGGCGAGGAGTTCGGCGAGCCGGAAGGGCTTGGTGACGTAGTCGTCGGCGCCCGCGTCCAGGCCCACGACGGTGTCGACCTCGTCGGCGCGGGCGGTGAGGATGAGGATCGGCACGCTGTGGCCGTCGGCGCGCAGCCGGCGGGCGACCTCCAGGCCGTCCATGCCCGGCAGCCCGAGGTCCAGGACGACCAGGTCGACTCCGCCCTGCAGCCCGGCGTCGAGCGCGGCGGGTCCGTCCTCGCGGACCTCGACCTCGTACCCTTCGCGGCGCAGTGCGCGGGCCAGCGGCTCCGAAATGGACGCGTCGTCCTCGGCGAGCAGTACACGGGTCATGACGTGATGGTAGTCCCGCGACGGCGGGAGCCGGGGTGTGATCCCCGAGGTCGTCCCTTACTCCCGGCACACCGGGTTCTTACCCGCGAGAGGCCGGGGGCGGGCCTGTGGCTGTGGGATGCGATCCTGTCGGAGACCTTCGAATGGGTGAGCGTGGTTCCTCCGCCACCTGTGATCCGCGTCTCAAGTGCTTCCATATCCGACACTGTCGTGACGTATGGTGAATCAACGCCTCTAGCACCGTAGGGCCTTCGGTGACGCATTTGACACTGAAGGTCACTTTTGTGTGCGGGCTGGTCCGCCAGCCCCGAAGAGTACGACCTGTGGCCGGGCCTCGCAGCGCATCGACGCGCGCCGAGGCGTGGATCCCGGTGGACGCCGCCCGCCGCTCCGTGATCCGGAGCGGACTCCCCCTGGGCGTGGGGTGGACGGTCCTCCGCCGGTGCCGGCCGTCCCCCACCGGGCGCGCACGTCATCTGCCGGCGCGTCCCGACCAGCAAGGATCGACCATGGCGTCCAGCCTGACGAAGGACTCGGTCACCCCGGACACCCCCGGTTCCGAGAAGACCTTCTTCGGCCACCCCCGCGGACTGGCCACTCTCTTCATGACGGAGATGTGGGAGAGGTTCTCCTACTACGGCATGAGGGCTCTGCTCCCGCTGTACCTCGTCGCGCCGGGCGGCCTGCATCTCGACGCCGCCACGGCGACGGCGATCTACTCGGTGTACGTGTCGCTGGTGTACCTGCTGGCGATGCCCGGCGGCTGGTTCGGCGACCGGGTCTGGGGCCCGCGCAGGACCGTCGCGGTCGCGGGCGCCGTCATCATGCTCGGCCACCTGACGCTGGCCCTGCCCTCCTCGGGCACCTTCTACGCCGGTCTCGGCCTGGTCGCGATCGGCTCGGGCCTGCTGAAGGCGAACATCTCCACGATGGTGGGCCACCTCTACGACGGCCCGGACGACCCGCGCCGCGACGGCGGCTTCACCGTGTTCTACATGGGCATCAACCTCGGCGCGTTCGCCGCGCCGCTGGTCATCGGCACCCTCGGGGAGAGCGTCGACTGGCACCTGGGCTTCGCGCTCGCCGCGCTCGGCATGGGTCTCGGCCTGGTGCAGTTCCTGCTGGGCAGCCGTCACCTGGCGGGTGTCTCCAGCGTCGTCCCCAAGCCGCTGTCGGCCGCAGAGAAGACGGCCACGCTGCGCAAGTCGGCGCTGTGGGCCGTGATCGCCGTGGTCTTCTACGCGATCGTCGGCCTCTCCGGCCACTACACGCTGAACTGGGTCCTGGTCCCGCTGACCCTGCTGGGTGTGATCATCCCGGTGATGGTGCTGGTCAACATCAAGCGCGACAGGGAACTGGACCGCACCGAGCAGTCGAAGATGTCGGCGTACGTGTGGTTCTTCGTCGCCGCGGCCGTCTTCTGGATGATCTACGACCAGGGCGGCTCGACGCTGTCGATCTTCGCGGACTCCTCCGCCGACAACAGCGTCCTCGGCTGGCAGTTCCCGGTCTCCTGGTACCAGTCCGTCAACCCGGTCCTGATCATGGCCCTGGCTCCGGTGTTCGCCTGGATCTGGCTGGCGCTGAACCGGCGCGGCAGGGAGCCGAGCACGATCGTGAAGTTCGCCTCGGGCCTGGTCCTGGTCGGCGCGTCGTTCTTCCTGTTCCTGGCCCCGCTGTCCATCGCGGAGGGCGGCCACGAGGCGGCGGCGCTGTGGCTGGTGGCGGTCTACTTCACGCAGACCGTCGGTGAGCTGCTGCTCTCCCCGGTCGGCCTGTCCGTCACCACGAAGATGGCGCCCGCGAAGTACGCCTCGCAGATGATGGGCGTCTGGTTCCTGGCCGTCACCGCGGGCGACGCGACGACGGGTCTGCTCTCCATCGCCGGCGTCGACCTGAACAAGACGGGCGTCGTCGCCCTGGAGGCCACGCTCGCCGCGGTCGCCGGTGTCGCGATCTGGATGTACCGCAACAAGGTCAAGGCGCTGATGGGCGACGTCCGCTGACGGACGCCCGTGCCATGCCGCACGCGAAGGGCCGCCGCACCGGTGGGGTGCGGCGGCCCTTCGTCGTCATGCCCGTACGGGACTCGTCCGGCGTGCGCTCAGGCCGGGGCGCCCAGTTCCGCCCACACGGTCTTGCCCGCGACGCCGGGGGTGCGGACGACGCCCCAGTCCAGGCAGAGCCGCTGGACGATGAACATGCCGTGGCCGCCGGGGCGCCCGGCACGGTGCGGGGTGCGCGGCGCGGGCTGACCCGTGCCGCGGTCGGAGACCTCCAGGCGGATCACCTTGCCGTCGCAGGCGATCCACAGCCGGTCGGGCCCGTCGGCGTGCAGACAGGCGTTGGTGACCAGTTCGGAGACGACCAGCAGGACATCCTCCGCCGCGGCCCGCTGGTCGGCGGTCGCGGCGGGCATCCAGCCCCACGCGTACAGGGCCTCGCGGGTGAAGTCGCGGGCGAGCGGCACCACCCCGCTGCGGCCCTCCAGGGTCAGCGTGCGGGACTGTCGGCGCCCGCCGGAGGCGACGGACGGCACGGCGGACACCCGGCCCCCGCCGGACTCCTGCGGCGCACCGGCGCCCTCGGCGCCGCCGGCCTCCGGAGCGCCGTCCTGGGCCGACTGGGCCGCCTCGGCGACTGCCGCCGCAGCCGCGGGCGGGCCCCCGACGGGCGCCTCGGTCGCCGGGACGCCACCGTCGGACGCCCCGGAAGCGCCGCCGGGCTCCGGACCGCGGTCGCCCGGCGGGTAAGGCCGGGTGGTGCTCATCAGCGCTTCACCTCACCGATTCACCGGTTCACGATTCACAACATCACTGCACTGCACTGCCGGTCGCGCGACGCGTGGGACATGTCACCCATGTGCCGCGGGGGCCTCTCGCCCCCCACCGTCCCGGCCACCGCGGCGGCCGACCGGCTCAGCTTGTCTCCTGCCCTGCCAGCCCGGCAGAACACCCCCGTCTTCGGGCCGAACGGCCCGGCGGAGTCGTGCGCCTCTCGCTCGGGGACGCGGACGGCACGGCGCCACGTCCCCGGCCGCCGCTCAGCCGGCCTCGCCGGCCAAAGCGTCCTCCAGGGTGTCGTGCACGGTGAAGACCGCCTCCGCACCCGTGATCTCGAACACCCGGGCCACCACCGGCTGCATGGCGGCCAGATGTACTCCGCCACCGTCCGACTCGGCCTTCAGTCTCGCTCCGAGCAGCACGTTGAGGCCTGTGGAGTCACAGAAGTCCAGGCGCGAGCAGTCGATGACGAGCCTGCTGAATCCCTTGGCGAGGCAGGCGTCGAGTGGCTCACGCAGCAGATCGGCGGTGTGATGGTCCAGCTCACCCGCCGGGGTCACGACGGCACTGCGGCCCTCTTCGCGCACCTCTACCAAAAGCCGGCCCGACTGTGCGCTGCCGACCGTCCCGCGGTCCATGCCGTCTCTCTCTCCCGACGTCGTGGCTGCTTGCTGACGCCCTCGAACACTACGCCCTCCGGCGAGCCTCCGACACCCGAACATCCCCCAGAAACCGGACATATAGGGATAGAAAGCACTTGCGATCGCCCTGGTAAAGCGGGTAGGGCTAGTAAAGACACGTACCCGAACACGGCCGGCTTTGGAGGCGCCGCACACCGCAGTGCACGCACTGGCTTCGGCAGCCATATGCCGACAACGATGGAGGACACCATGTCACCCCGGCTCGACGGACCGCCTGCCCATCAAGCGGCGTCGGCATTCCCCACGGAACATCTGGATCCCATCGAGCGCGGCGGCGACGTCGCCCCGGCGGAGGACCTGCTCGCCGGACTTCCGGACATCCCCCCGTACGACGAGGTCGCGCCGGACGACGCGCGAGCGCTCTCCAAGACCCTCTTCGCACGCATGGCATCCCTCGACGAAGGCACGCACGAGTACGCGTACGTGCGCAACACCCTCGTCGAACTCAATCTCGCGCTCGTCAAGTTCGCCGCCTCCCGGTTCCGCTCCCGCAGTGAGCCGATGGAGGACATCATCCAGGTCGGCACCATCGGCCTGATCAAGGCGATCGACCGCTTCGAACTCAGCCGCGAGGTCGAGTTCCCCACGTTCGCGATGCCAACCATCATCGGCGAGATCAAGCGCTTCTTCCGCGACACGTCGTGGTCCGTGCGCGTGCCGCGCCGGCTGCAGGAGCTCCGTCTCGACCTGGCCAAGGCCGGTGACGAACTGGCCC
The DNA here is from genome assembly GCA_035710365.1 of Streptomyces sp. Lineage (GTDB taxonomy): Bacteria > Actinomycetota > Actinomycetes > Streptomycetales > Streptomycetaceae > Streptomyces. The sequence continues at coordinate 5,780 of DASTDN010000232.1, forward strand.
AGCAACTGGACCGCGCGCCGACCGTGCCGGAACTCGCCGAGCGCCTCGGCATCTCCCGGGAGGAGGTCCTGGAGGGCATGGCGGCGTCCAACGCCTACACCGCCAGCTCCCTGGACGCCCAGCCGGAGGAGGACGACGCGGAGGGTGCCCTCGCCGACCGCATCGGCTACGAGGACCACGGACTCGAAGGCATCGAGTACGTCGAGTCCCTCAAGCCGCTGATCGCCGAACTCCCGCCCCGCGACAGGCAGATCCTGTCCCTGAGGTTCGTCGCGGGCATGACCCAGTCGGAGATCGGCGACGAACTGGGCATCTCCCAGATGCACGTCTCCCGCCTGCTGTCGCGCACCCTGACGCGGCTGCGCAAGGGACTCACCCTCGACGAGTGACCCGGCCTCCCGGCCACCACTGCCCGTCCGCGACGGGCGGCCGGCCTCCCGGCACCAGACTTCAGGAACACCCCGGCCCGCCACGGGCCGGGGTGTTCCTTTTCGGCGGCTCCGGACCCGGCGTCACATGCCCGCCCCCGGGGCGTCCTCGGACAGGGGAAGCGCCTCACCGGCCTCGCTCCACGCCGGGGCCGCGGCCGTCGCCCGCCCCGCGCGACCGGGGCCGCGGCCGCGGTTCAGACGGCGCGGACGCCGCCCCGCCACACCTGGGTCACCAGGGGCACGCCCGGCCGGTAGGCCAGGTGGACGTGGCTGGGGGCGTCGAGCACGGTGAGGTCGGCGCGGGCGCCGGGTGCGAGGCGGCCGACGTCGGTGCGGCGCAGGGCCGCGGCGCCGCCCGCCGTGGCCGACCAGACCGCCTCGTCGGGCGTCATCCCCATGTCCCGTACGGCCAGGGCGATGCAGAACGGCACGGACGACGTGAACGACGAGCCGGGATTGCAGTCCGTGGACAGCGCGACCGTGACTCCCGCGTCGAGGAGGCGGCGCGCGTCGGGCCACTCGGCCCGGGTGGAGAACTCCGCGCCGGGCAGCAGCGTGGCGACCGTGCCGCCACTGGCCAGGGCGTCGACGTCGGCGTCGGTGAGGTGGGTGCAGTGGTCGGCGCTGGCCGCGTCGAGTTCGACGGCGAGCTGCACGCCGGGGCCGTGGGAGAGCTGGTTGGCGTGGATGCGGGGGTGCAGGCCCCTGGCCATGCCCGCGGTGAGGACCGCGCGGGCCTGGTCCCCGTCGAAGGCGCCCTTCTCGCAGAACACATCGATCCAGCGGGCGTACGGCGCGCAGGCGTCGAGCATCTCGCCGGTGACGAGGGAGACGTAGGCCGCGGGGTCGTCGGTGTGGTCCGGGGAGACGATGTGGGCGCCGAGGAAGGTCACCTCGTCGGTGTGGGCGGCGGCGATGCGCAGGGCGCGGGCCTCGTCCTCGACCGTCAGGCCGTACCCGGACTTGGTCTCGAAGGTGGTCGTGCCCTGGCGCAGGGCTTCGGCGAGGTAACGGGTGAGGTTCGCCTCCAGTTCCGCGTCGGTGGCGGCGCGGGTGGCGGCGACCGTGGTGCGGATGCCGCCCGCGCTGTAGGGGCGGCCGGACATGCGGGCGTGGAACTCGGCCGTGCGGTCGCCCGCGAAGACCAGGTGGGAGTGGGAGTCCACGAAGCCCGGGAGGACCGCCCGGCCTCCGGCGTCGACCCGGTTGTCAGTGGCGGGTGCTTTGCTTGATTCACCGGTCCACGCGACGCGGTCGCCGTCGATGACGACGGCCGCGTCGTGGATCAGGCCGAGGGGGGACGAGTCGCCGAGGGAGGGGTCGTTGGTGACCAGGACAGCGATGTTGGTGATGAGCGTGCTTGCGGTGCTCGCGGAGTGGGCGGGGCTGACGGTCGTCGCGTTGCTCATGGCGTCCTCGGTGGCCTGGTCGGCGGTGGGGTCGGGGGCGGAGAGGGGGGCGGGGAGAGGCGGGGGCCGCGCGGGGGCGCGGCCCCCGCGCGGGCTCAGCCGCGCAGAGCTGCCACGGCGTCCGCCAGGGCTTTTGGCACGTCCGGCACGAGGGTGTGCGCCCCGTCCCGTACGACGTGCCGGCCGGCCACGACCGTATGCGACACGTCTGCTGCCGACGCGGCGAATACGGCCGTCTCGGCACCGAGCCGCGCAGGCGGCCCTGCCGTCCTGACGGAGTCGAGGGCGATCGTCGTGAAGTCGGCGGGCGCTCCTGGTTCCAGGGTGCCCGCCTCGGGCCGGCCGAGGGCGGCGTGGCCGTCGGCGGAGGCGGCGCGCAGCAGGGCGGCCGCCGTCCAGTGGCCGCGGGTGCGGGTGCGCAGGCGTTCGTTCAGCTCCATGGCCCGTGCCTCTTCGAGCAGGTCGATCACGGCGTGGCTGTCGGAGCCGAGGGACAGCGGGGAGCCGGCCCGCTGGAGGGCGGCGGCGGGTCCGATGCCGTCGGCGAGGTCCCGTTCGGTGGTGGGGCACATACAGGTGCCGGTCCCGCTGCCGCCGATCAGGGCGATGTCGTCGTCGGTGAGGTGGGTGTTGTGGACACCGGTGGTGCGCGGGCCGAGCACCCCGTGGTCGGCGAGGAGCCGGGTGGGGGTGCGGCCGTGGGCCGCGCGGCAGGCGTCGTTCTCGGCGGTCTGCTCGGACAGGTGCACGTGCAGCGGGGCCCGCCGCTCCTCGGCCCAGCGCGCCACGGTCGTCAGCTGGCCGGCGGGCACGGCCCGCACGGAGTGGATCGCCGCCCCGATCCGTACGTGGTCCCGTTCCTTGAGAAGTGAACAGCGTTCCGCCCAGGCGTCCGCGGTGCCGTCGGAGAAGCGGAGCTGGTGGCGGCTCGGCGGCTCGCCGAACCCGGAGGACAGATAGCAGGTGTCGAGGAGGGTGATGCGGATGCCGGCTTCGGCGGCGGCCTCGATCAGCGCCTCGCCCAGGGCGTTCGGGTCGGCGTAGCGGGCGCCGCCGGGGGCGTGGTGCAGGTAGTGGAACTCGCCGACGGCGGTGATGCCGGCCAGCGCCATCTCGGCGTAGGCGGCGCGGGCCAGGGCGTGGTAGCTGTCCGGGTCGAGCCGGTCGGCGACGGAGTACATGACCTCGCGCCAGGTCCAGAAGGTGCCGGAGCCGGTCTGGACGGTGCCGCGCAGGGCGCGGTGGAAGGCGTGGCTGTGGGCGTTGGCGAGGCCGGGGAGTGTCAGCCCGCGCAGGATCTCGGCGCCGGGCGGCGGGGCGGGGACGCCGGTGCGGACGGCGGCGATGCGGCCGTCCGCCGTCACGTCGAGGACGACACCACGGTGGACGGCCGGGCCGGCGTCCCCGCCGGGCACCGAGGGGGGCGCGGACCCGGCGGAGCCGCGGGGTCCGGCAGTGGTCACGGACTCGGCGGGGGCGGGCTCGCCCGGCCCCGGGGTGGCTGCGGACCCGGCGGGAGCCCCTCCCGGCCCATGGGTGGGCGCGGACCCGGCGGGGGCAGGGGTCACGGGGGGCTGCGCCGGCCGGGCGGAGTCGGCCGACGCGGCGGGGGCGGCCGGGCGGGTGCCGAGCCAGGCGTGTTCGAGCCAGTAGGCCGTCGGGGAGGTCATGCGCAGGCCAGCCCTTCCAGTACGTCGGCGAGTGCGAGCACCCCGGCCACGCAGTCGTCCTCGGCCGCGGATTCCGCCGGGGAGTGCGAGACGCCCGTGGGGTTGCGCACGAACAGCATGGCGGTCGGGACGCGCCCGGAGAGGATTCCGGCGTCGTGTCCCGCGCCCGTGCCGAGGACGGGCACCGTGAGGCCGGTGTCCGTGCCGAGGATGCGGGCGAGTTCGTCGCGCAGGGCGTGGTCGAACTCGACGACGGGGGTGAAGGACTCGCGGACGACGTCCAGGTCGACGCCGTGCGCGGCGGCGTACTCGCGGGCCGCCTTCTCGACGCCGGTGACGACGGTGTCCAGGCCGGCCTGGTCGGCGGCACGGGAGTCGAGCTAGCCGCGCACGAGGGACGGGATCGCGTTGACGCCGTTGGGTTCCACGGCGATCTTCCCGAAGGTGGCGACGGCACCGGCGAGTTCGGCCTCGCGCCGGGCGGCGAGCACGGTCTCGGCGTAGGGCAGCATGGGGTCGCGGCGGTCGGTGAGGCGGGTGGTGCCGGCGTGGTTGGCCTCGCCGCGGAAGTCGAACCGCCAGCGGCCGTGGGGCCAGATGGCACTGGCGACGCCGACCGGGTCGCCGGACAGGTCGAGGGCGCGGCCCTGCTCGACGTGGAGTTCCACGAAGGCGCCGATGCGGTCCAGCCGTTCCGGGTCGGCCCCGATGGCGTCGGGGTCGTATCCGGCGGCCTCCATGGCGCGCGGCAGGGTGACGCCGTCGCCGTCGGTCAGCCGGTGGGCCTGTCCGGGGGTGAGCCGGCCGGCGGTGAGCCGGGAGCCGACGCAGGCGAGGCCGAAACGGGCGCCCTCCTCGTCACCGAAGTTGACGATGCCGAGCGGCCGGGTGAACCGGGCACCCCTGCCGCGCAGTTCGTCCAGCGCGGCGAAGGACGACACGACTCCGAGGGGCCCGTCGAAGGCGCCGCCGTCGGGCACCGAGTCCAGGTGCGAACCGGTGACGACGGCGTCCCCGGCGGCGGGGTCGCCGTCCCAGGCCCACTGGTTGCCGTTCCGGTCGACCTCGTAGGCGAGGCCCCGCGCCTCGGCCTGCGCCCGGAACCAGGCCCGGCAGTCGGCGTCGGCCCCGGTCCAGGCGTAGCGGCGGTAGCCCCGGGAGGCGGCGTGCCGCCCGAGGGGGAGCAGCTCGCGCCACATCCGCTGGAAGGAGTCGCCGCGTACCGGCTGCGCGGGCCGGTCCGGCGGCGGGCAGCCGTCCCGCCCGGCCCGCGGGTCGGCGTCCCGCGAGGCGGCAGGGGCGGACGCGGCACGCCCCGGCCCCGCACCCGCACCGGCACCGGCACCGGCACCGGCACCGGCACCGGGTGACGATTCCTCACCCCTCGCCGTGGGGGACCCGTCGCGCGTCACGCGTCGTCACCCTCCCGCATGGGCACCCGCACGCCCCGCTCCCCGGCGACGGTGTCGGCGATGTCGTACCCGGCGTCCACGTGCCGGATGACTCCCATGCCGGGGTCGTTGGTGAGCACGCGCCGGATCTTCTCCCCGGCGAGGGCGGTGCCGTCGGCGACGGTGACCTGCCCGGCGTGGAGGGAGCGCCCCATGCCGACGCCGCCGCCGTGGTGCAGCGACACCCAGGACGCGCCGGAGGCGACGTTCACCATGGCGTTCAGCAGCGGCCAGTCGGCGATCGCGTCGGACCCGTCGAGCATGGCCTCGGTCTCGCGGTAGGGGGAGGCGACGGAGCCGCAGTCGAGGTGGTCGCGTCCGATGACGACGGGCGCCTTCAGGGTGCCGTCGGCGACCATCTCGTTGAAGCGCTCACCGGCCTTGTCGCGCTCGCCGTAGCCGAGCCAGCAGATGCGGGCGGGCAGGCCCTGGAAGTGGACGCGCTCGCCGGCCATCTTGATCCAGCGGGCCAGCGACTCGTTCTCCGGGAAGAGGTCGAGGATCGCCCTGTCGGTCTCGGCGATGTCGGCCGGGTCGCCGGACAGGGCGGCCCAGCGGAAGGGGCCCTTGCCCTCGCAGAAGAGGGGGCGGATGTAGGCGGGGACGAAGCCGGGGAAGACGAAGGCGCGGTCGTACCCGGCCAGCCGGGCCTCGCCGCGGATGGAGTTGCCGTAGTCGAAGACCTCGGCGCCGGCGTCCTGGAAGCCGACCATGGCCTCGACGTGCCGGGCCATCGACTCGCGGGCGCGGGTGGTGAAACCGGCCGGGTCCTTCGCCGCGTACGACGCCATCTCGTCGAGGGCGACGCCCACGGGCAGGTAGGCCAGCGGGTCGTGGGCGGAGGTCTGGTCGGTGACGATGTCGACGGGGGCGCCCATGGCGAGCAGTTGCGGAACGAGTTCGGCGGCGTTGCCGAGGACACCGATGGAGAGGGGTTCGCGCCGGTCGCGGGCGTCCACGGCGAGCCGGAGGGCGTGGTCGAGGGAGTCGGCCCGCACATCGAGGTAGCGGTGCTCGATGCGGCGGTCGATGGCGCGCGGGTCGCAGTCGACGCAGATCGCGACACCGTCGTTCATCGTCACCGCGAGGGGCTGGGCGCCGCCCATGCCGCCGAGCCCGGCGGTGAGGGTGATGGTCCCGGCGAGGGTGCCGCCGAACTTCTTCGCGGCGACGGCGGCGAAGGTCTCGTAGGTGCCCTGGAGGATGCCCTGGGTGCCGATGTAGATCCAGGAGCCGGCGGTCATCTGCCCGTACATGGTCAGGCCGAGGGCCTCCAGGCGGCGGAACTCCTCCCAGTTGGCCCAGTCGCCGACGAGGTTGGAGTTGGCGAGGAGCACGCGCGGGGCCCACTCGTGGGTCTGCATGACGCCGACGGGCCGGCCCGACTGGACGAGCATCGTCTCGTCCTGCTTGAGGGTCCTCAGGGTGCGGACCATGGCGTCGAAGGAACGCCAGTCGCGGGCCGCCTTGCCGGTGCCGCCGTAGACGACGAGCTTGTCGGGGTGCTCGGCGACCTCGGGGTCGAGGTTGTTCTGCAGCATCCGCAGGGCGGCCTCCTGCTGCCATCCCAGGGCGCTCGTTTCCGTGCCGCGCGGTGCTCGGACGGTTCGGGGTCCTGACATGGTCTGCCTCCCAGCGGACGGCGGGCGCGGCGCGCACGGCGCCACGTACCCTGTTGCTACCGATATTCACATCCTGACCGGATGAATAGAGCTAGTCAATACGGTGGTGCGCCAGCGGCGGCGCGCTGGGGATGTTTGGCTGGACGCATGCGGTCGACCGACGGCAGGACGGTGGGGGACAGGGGGCGTCGTGAGTGAGGAAACCGGAAGCGGAACCGGGACGGGAACCGATGCCGGAAGGGGAAGCGCAAGCACGCCCCGCGGCGGCGGCGACCGCGCCGCGTCCCGGGCGGCGCGGCGGGAACGGGCGGTGCGGGCCGCCGTGGAGCAGGGGCTGCTGGACCCGGACCACCCCGTCGTGGGTCTGCTCGACGTGACGGGCATCCGGGAGTCGGCGGCCGAGCTGCGGGCGGCGTTCGACGCGGTGACGGCGCCGGGCACGCCCGTGCTGCACGCGTTCGCGGTGAAGGCGGCCCCGCTGGTCCCGGTGCTGCGGCTGCTGCGCGAGGCGGGCATCGGCGCGGAGGTGGCGAGCCCGGGGGAACTGGCGCTGGCCGTGGCGGCGGGCGTGCCGCCGCAGCGTACCGTCCTCGACTCGCCGGCGAAGACCTCGGCGGAGCTGCGCGAGGCGCTGGCGCTCGGGATCGCCGTCAACGTCGACAACCCGCAGGAACTGGACCGCCTGGACGCCCTCATGGGCTCGGCCGCGAGTCGCCCGCCCGTCGGCATCCGGGTGAATCCGCAGCTCGGCGGTGGTTCCATCGAGGCGCTGTCGACGGCGACGGCGACCTCGAAGTTCGGGGTGGCGCTGCGGGACGAGGGCGCGCGCGAGTGGGTGGTGCGGGCGTTCCTGGAGCGGCCCTGGCTGACCCGGCTGCACGCGCACACCGGCTCCCAGGGCATCCCGCTGAGCCTGATGGCGCAGGGCGTGGCGGAGACGTACGAGCTCGCGGAGGAGATCAACCGGCGGGCGGGCGGGCGGCGCGTCGACACGGTCGACATCGGCGGCGGTCTGCCGGTGAACTTCACCTCCGACGAGACGACCCCGACGTACGCGCAGTACGCGCGGCTGCTGCGGGAGGCGGTGCCCGGGCTGTTCGACGGACGGTACGGGCTGGTCACCGAGTTCGGACGGTCCCTGCTGGCCAAGCACGGCACGGTGGTGGCGCGGGTCGAGTACGCCAAGAGCGCGGGCGGCCGTCCGGTGGCGGTGACGCACGCGGGCGTGCAGGTGGCGACGCGCACGGTGTACGTACCGGCGTCCTGGCCGCTGCGCATCACCGCGTACGACGCGAAGGGGCGGCCCAAGACCGGGCCCGACGTGGTGCAGGACGTCGCGGGGCCGGCCTGTTTCGCGGGCGACCTGCTCGCGGCGGGGCGGGCGCTGCCGCTGCTGGAACAGGGCGACTACGCGGCGGCGCTGGACACGGGCGCGTACTACTTCGCGCACCACTACGCGTACAACTCGCTGGCGCGGCCCGGCGTGTACGGCTTCACGGCGGCGGGCCGGGACGACGAGGGCGGCGGGGGTGTCTCCTTCGCGACGGTGCGCGCGCCACAGACGGTGGCGGAGATCGTCGCGGAGTCGGGCGGGGCGCACGCCACGGCCCTCACGGGCCTCCTGGACGGCACGCGCCCGCCGGACGGCACGTCCGGCTGAGCCGCACGGCGGCGGCCCGGCACCGGGCCGCCGCCGTACCCGGCACCGGGCCCGGGCAGGGTGAGACGGATCCGAGAATCCTCGGCCGGGCCCGGAGGGGCGGCCCCGGCCCCCTCCGACCCCGGGCCGGCTGCCCCGGCCGGTCTCACTCCACGAACAGTCCCCTGGCCGCCGCCCGCGCGTCGAACTCCTCCAGCCGGGCCTGCGCCTCGGGCAGGTCGTCGCACATGGCCTCCAGCAGCACCCGCCCCAGCAGCATCGGGCCGCAGGCCGTGTCGAAGGCGAGCGCGGTCCCGACGGCGGCGGGCAGCAGCAGGTCGGACACCTTCGCGACCGGCGCGAAGGCCGAGTCGGCGACCGTCACCACGGTCAGCCCGGCCTCCTTGGCGTGGGTGAGGGCGTCGACGACCTCGCGGGGGTGCCGGGGCAGCGCGAAGCAGATCAGCGCCGTCGCGCCCGCCCGGACCGCGCCGTCGATGCGGTCCTGCACCATCGTGCCGCCCTCGCCCAGCAGCCGTACGTCGGGATGGACCTTGGCGGCGAAGTACGCGAAGCCGTACGCCTGCGCCGCCGCCGCGCGCAGCCCGAGCACCGGCAGCGGGCAGGACGCGGCCAGCAGCCGGCCCGCCCTGCGCACCGGAGCGGGGTCGGCCAGCGCCTCCGACAGATGCCTGAGGTTCTCGATCTCGGCCTCCACGGCCTGCTGGAACGCGTTGTACGGGCCGGTGTCCGCGGGCTGCTCCGGCGGTGCCACCTCGCGCAGGTGGCGGCGCAGCGCGGGGTAGCCCTCGAAGCCGAGGGCGACGGCGAAGCGGGTGACGGACGGCTGGCTGACGCCGGCGAGTTCGGCGAGTTCGACGCTCGACAGGAACGGCACATCGGCGGCGCGGCGCACCATGCTGTGCGCGATGCGCCGCTGGGTCGGCGTCAGCCGGTGCCCCTCGAAGAGCGCCTGCAGACGCGCGGCAGGGCTGTCGGTCACGCTCATCGCGCGCTCCCCCTCAGATGTCCGGGTACCGGGCCGGCCCGGACAGTACCGGGTGGCTCCATTCTCTTCAGTCCGGGGGCGTCTGCATGCCCTCATGCAGCAGGGGCGGCGTACCGAGGGCGGCGGGCCCGTACGTCGTGCGGCACCGCACGCCGCGGGGCGTGCGCCCCCGTTCCGAGTGGGGGGTTACCCCCAGTGCGGGGGCCGGTGCCGCTCCCTACGGTGGTGGCCATGAGCACAATGGACAGGCGGGACGGCGACACCGACCTCGACAAGGACCTCGCCGCCACCCTGCGGGCACGCGGCGAACTGGGCGAGGAGTACGAGTCCGCGCTGATCGACTCGTTCCTGGAGAAGGTCGACCGGCGCATCGACGGGGCGGTGGAGCGGCGGGTGCGGCGGCAGTTCGCCGAGCAGCAGATGGCGGCGGCCCGTGACGCGCGCTCGCCGGGGGCGACCGACTCGTGGGGCGAGCGGTTCGGGTTCGGGATCGTCTCGCTGATCCTCGCGGTCCCGCTGTCCGCGATCGGCGGCGGCGTCGCGGACCTGCCCGGCCTGCTGGTGGCCTGGGCGGGCGTCGTCGGCGTCAATGTCGTCCAGGCCGTCCGCCTGAACCCGGCGCTGTTCCGCGGCGGCCGCCGCGGCCGGGACACCGGGACGGCCGCGTCCGGGAGCCGGCCGGACTGAGCCTCCCGCCCGGCCGCCTCGTCCTCCCCGTCCCGCCGGAGGGACTGGCGGCCGGGTCGTCGCCGGAGTGATACGAGCACGTCACATCCGCGCAGCACCCGCGTCACACCCGTCCGGCACATTGGTGCGCGTCGGCAGGGCGACGGGGCGTTCCCCGGCACCCGGTGCGGGAAGCGGGCACCGGGCGTTCCGGTCACGGGACGGAGCCGGGACCAGGCCTCCCGCCGGGCCGACGGCGAACGGCGCCAGGACGTCCGGAGCGGCTCCCGGACCTCCCTGGACGCCAGGACGCGGGGGCCCGTCCCCGCGGCTCGGCCGGCCCGACGGCCGGACCGGCCCGGCGGGCCCGCGTCCCTCGCGGGGACCGCCGTCGTCCCGCCCCCGGTCACGGGGGTGCGGCGGTCCCCGCGGCCGCCCGCCGCACCCCCGGCGCACTGCCCTCCCGGCGCGTCACTTCCCGTTCTTGGCGAGGAAGGAGAGCAGGTCCTGGCGGCTGACGACACCGGTCGGCTTGCCCTCCACGAGGACGATCGCCGCGTCGGCCGCGCCCAGCACCGTCATCAGGTCCGCGACGGGCTCGCCGGAGCCGACCTGCGGCAGCGGGGCGCACATGTGCTTCTCCAGCGGGTCCTCCAGCGAGGCCCGCTTGCTGAACAGGGCGTCCAGCAGCTCCCGCTCCACGACCGAGCCGACGACCTCGGCGGCCATGACGTCCGGGTGACCGGCACCGGGCTTGACGACCGGCATCTGGGACACGCCGTACTCGCGCAGCACGTCGATGGCCTGCCCGACGGTCTCCTCGGGGTGCATGTGGACGAGGGAGGGGATGTGGCCCCCGGCCTTGTGCTGGAGCACGTCGGCGACGCGCGCGCTCGGGCCGTTGTCCTCCAGGAAGCCGTAGTCGGCCATCCACTCGTCGTTGAAGATCTTGCTGAGGTAGCCGCGTCCGCTGTCGGGCAGCAGGACGACCACGACGTCGTCCTCGGTGAGCCGCTCGGCGACGCGCAGCGCGGCGACGACCGCCATGCCGCAGGAGCCGCCCACCAGCAGGCCCTCCTCCTTGGCGAGGCGGCGGGTCATCTGGAAGGAGTCCTTGTCGGACACCGGCACGATCTCGTCGGCGACGGTCCGGTCGTAGGCGGTCGGCCAGAAGTCCTCGCCGACGCCCTCGAC
>DASTDN010000233.1:0-4809 GCA_035710365.1 Streptomyces sp.
CGTGCCGGTACAGCCGCAGCCGCCGGGCGTCCCACTCGGCCTCCCCGGCGTCCGCGGGCGCCGGGGCCCCGCCGCCGGCGGGTCCGGCCGTACCGGCAGGGACGGCCGCGGGGCCGCGCCGGTGGCGGTCGAGGCCGGTGAGCGGGCGCACGTACAGCGGGTAGAGGTACAGCTCCTCCGGCCGCCAGGCGAGCGCGGCGTCGAGGGACCGCAGCCAGGACGCCTCGGTCTGGCCGTCGATGCCGTAGATCAGGTCGATGTTGAGGACGGGTATGCGGGCGTCGCGGACGCGCCCGAGGGCCGCCTCGACGTCCGCGCGCCGCTGCGGGCGTACGGCGGCCCGCGCCTCGCCGTCGTCGAAGCTCTGCACGCCCAGGCTCAGCCGGGTCGTGCCGCGCGCGGCCAGCACCGCCAGCCGGTCGGCGGTCGCCGTGGCGGGCGAGGCCTCCACGGACAGCGGGACGGCGGCCAGGTCCGCGCCGAGGCCCCGCTCGGCGATGTCGCACAGCCGCTCCAGCTCGGCGGCCTCCAGGAACGTCGGGGTACCGCCGCCGAAGGCCGCGTTCGCGAAGCGCGCGCCGTCGCCCAGGGCCTCGCGCGCCGCCGCGGCCTGGCGCTCCAGCGCGTCCAGGTACGCCGTGGTCAGGCCGTCCGGCGCCCCGATGCGGGTGAAGAGGTTGCAGAAGCCGCAGCGCACCTCGCAGAACGGGATGTGGAAGTACAGCGAGAGGGCGCCCCTCGGCTCGCCGGCCCACAGCGCGCGCAGCGCCGCCGCCTCGCGGGGCAGCGGCCGGTACGCGGTCTTGTGCGGGTACGCGTAGACGTAGTGCTGGTACGGGCGGACGGCGGGCGGGGCCGCAGCCGTGGCGGCGGTGCTCATCGGGCCTCCCCGGGGGAGCCGAGGGGGGCGCGGGAAGCGGCGGAGCCGGAAGACCGGAGGGGCCCGCGGGCGGTGGCCGGGGCCGGGGCGGGGACCGCCGGGTCGCGGGGGACGGGGAGTGCGTGCGGGCCGCGGGTGCCGAGGAAGAAGTGGGCGTAGGGCACCGTCCAGACGACGTCGTGGCCGATGCGGTGGCCGGTGTAGCCGTCCTCGCCGTAGGCCGTGCCGTGGTCGGAGCAGACGACGGCGAAGCAGGGCCGGCGGCTCGCGGCCGCGGCGAACAGCCGCCCGATGTGCCGGTCCACGTACTCCAGCGCGGCGGCGTGCGTGGTCCGGCTGTCGCCCGCCTCCCGGGTGGCGCCGGGCAGGTGGAACCAGTTGGGCTGGTGCAGCGCCGACACGTTCACGAACAGGAACAGCCGCTGCTCGGGCGCGAGCCGGGCGACGACCTTCTCGGCGCACGCCACCTGTGCCTCGAACGACGTGGGCGACGCGACGCCGAAGTCCGGCTCCCAGTGGCTCTCCTGGAACAGGCCCGGCAGCACCGAACCCAGCGGCCCCCGCTTGTTGAAGAAGCCGACGCCGCCGACGCAGACGGTGCGGTACCCGGCGGCGGCCAGCCCGGACACCAGGTCGGGGGTGTCGTGGACGAAGGTGCCGTCCGCGGTGGACTCACTGCCCGCGAAGCGCGCCGCGAACAGCCGGGGGTGCGGGCCGGGCGCGGCCGGCGTCGGCAGGAAACCCGCGAACATCGCCTGGTGGGAGGCGTAGGTGAAGCTGCCCGGTGCGTGCCGGCGTTCCCAGCCGCCGCCGGGCAGGTGCCGGGCCAGGTTCGGGATGCGCCCGGCCGCCGCCAGTTCCTGCGCCACGTCGAAACGCAGCGTGTCGAGCGTGACCAGCAGCAGGTCGTGGCTGCCCACGACCTCGTTCATGTCGACGGGCGCGGTCGTCGCCGTCGCCGTCGCCGCCCCGGGCGGCGGGGCGGTCGCCGCGGGTGTCGTCGTCGTGGGTGCGGCGGGTGCGGCGGGTGCGGTCGTCGCGGTCTCAGCCGGTGGCGTCATGGTGGTGCTCCTCGTGTCGTCGCTCCGCCGCGGCCACTTGCGCGGCATACGTGTCCAGGCCCTCGGCGCCGCTGCCCGGCAGGCCCGTCAGACGGGGCAGCAGATCCCCGAACGCGTTGACCTCGCCGACGGCGAAACGGCGCCAGCCGGCGGTGGGCAGGACGTCCACCCCGACGCACAGCGTGTCCGGGAAGCAGGCGGCGGCCCGCTCGGCGGTCTCCAGCGCCTCACCGAAGCTGCCGCCCGCCGCCAGCATCGCCGCGCGTGCCGCGCCCAGGTCACCTCGGGCCCCGCCGAGGTGCAGGTTCGTCATGGGGTGGCGGCTGGTCCGTACGACGGCGTGCGTGGCGCGTCCGGCGACCACGACCACCCGCAGGTCGGCGGCCCGGCCCTGCTGCGAGGCCTTGGGCACCCACCGCTCGACGTGCAGCCCGTCGGGAGCGAGCGCGTCGATGAGGGCGCCGACCTCCCGCTCCGAGGTGTACTGGCGCACCCGGAGGGAGTTGTGGAGGCGGCCGTCGGGCGCTGTCTCCACGGAGGTCGTCGCCCGCACCCGGCCGGGCCCCGCCACCGCCAGGGCCACCACGCCGGAGGCCGACGAGCCGTGCGCGGGCTTCACGAACGCCCGCGGGAAACGGGCCTGCGCCAGCCGGTCCCGCAGGTCCTCCCAGCCGCTGACCGGGCCCGTCAGCGCGGGCGGGACCGGGACGCCCGCGGCGGCCAGCCGCGCGTGGCAGCGCCGCTTGTCGAACAGCACGGCGACGTCCTGGGCGCAGGTGGAGGGCACCGCGCCGGACCGGAGCACCGCCCGCGTCACCTCCCGGACCGCGGCCGTGAAGCGGGCGTACCAGACGGCCGTGCCCTCCACCCGCGTGGGATCGTCGGTGTTCCGCAGCAGCCGGTCCACCTCGGCGTTCTCCCCCGGGGAGTCGATGCGGACGAACGTGCCGGGCGCGAGAGCACCGGCGCCTGCCTCGTTGCACGGGCCGCCGCCGCTCAGCACGTCCCGCCAGGCCAGCACGCGTGGCGCGGGACGGCCGGCGGCGCGGACGGCGTCGGCGAACATCGTCGTACGGCGGTTCTCGGGATTGCCGACGACGGCGAACCGCAGACCGGTACGGAGGCCGGGGCTCACGCCGGTACCGGCGACGGCGGTGCCGCCTGTGCCGGTAGTGGCGGCGGTGCAGGTGGTGCCGGGGATGGTGCCGCCGGGGCCCGCGCCGGGACGCGCCGGGGCACCGCCGGGAGCGGGCCGGGTGTCACTCCGAGACAGCGACAAAGCGCCACTCCTCGTCCCGCCAGCGGTGCGGCTCCTGGGCGTCCGACAGGTCCACGCCGGTCCCCGCGGACCCGAGCGCCGTACGGACCCGGTCGGCGACGGCCTCGCTCAGGAAGTGGTGACTGAGGTCCAGCCGCCGCAGATGGGTCAGGGGCTGCCCGCTCAGCAGGGCCTCGGCGCCGGTGTCGGTGAGGGTGCCCATGGACAGGTCCAGCGATTCGAGCTGGGCGACCACGGGCGCGGAGGCCACGGCCGCCGCGATCTCGTCCTGCAGCTCGCTGTTGCACAGGCCGAGGTGGCGCAGCGCCGGGAAGCGCCCGCCGGACAGCAGCGGCGCGAGGTCGGCGACCGTGGCGTCACCGCCGTACTGGGACACCCCGAGCCACAGCTCCAGCCGCTCCAGGGCGGGCAGTTCGCACGCGCTGACCGACCGCACCACCTGTCCGGGCAGCCCGCCCGACTCGAAGCGCAGCACCCGCAGCGCCTCGTGCCGCACCGGCCGCAGCGACAGGGGCTCCTCGCCCAGGCCCTGCGAGTCGCCGCCGCGGACGCCGAACTCCTCCAGCAGGGGGAAGGCCTCCAGCACGGGGGTGACGTCGGTGAGCTGCAGCCAGGAGATCTCGCACTCCTCCCCGATGACGTCGGCGAGGAACAGGGCCCGGAGCTGCGGGAACCGCTCCGCGTCGGCCAGGATCCGCTCCAGAGCAGGCCGCAGGTCGGTGTACTCGTCGTACCACCAGGGGCCGACGACCAGAGCGCGCACCTCCTCGCTCGGCACCCGGTCGAGGAAGGACTCCCACAGGTCGGGGAACGCCATCTCGCCGCTCTGGTAGCAGTCCAGCCGCCAGGCGACGTCGGCCGTGGCCGGGAGCAGGCCGGGCGGGTCCTTCGGCGCCGGGTCGCCCTCGGGAGGCTCGGGCAGGGTGAAGACGGGCAGGTGGTGGAAGACGTCGAGGTGCTGATGGACGGTCATGTCGGTGTCGTTCTCGTTCCGCTCGTTCTCGTTCTGCCTGTTCCCGGGCCGGCTGTCATTCCGCCACGGCGGTGAAGCGGTGGACGGTGCCGTCGTCGTCCCACTCCTCGCCCTGCTCGGACAGGGCGACCTCCACCCCGGCGGGCTCCAGCGCGGCCAGCAGCCGCTGCGCCACCGGCTCGCTGAACAGGTTGTGGTCGAGGTCGAGCCAGGTCAGGTGGGTGAGCGGCTGACCGGCCAGCAGCGCCTCGGCGCCGGCGTCGGTGAGCACGCCGAGGGACAGGTCGAGCGACTTCAGCTGGGCGACCACGGGCGCGGAGGCGACGGCCGCGGCGATCTCGTCCTGCAGCTCGCTGTTGCACAGGCCGAGGTGGTGCAGTGCGGGGAAGCGCCCGCCGGCCAGGATCGGCGCGAGGTCCGCGACGGTCGCGTCACCGCCGTACTCCTCGACGCCGAGCCACATCTCCAGGTACTCCAGCGAGGGAAGCCCGCTCGCGGCGACCCCGCGCACGACCTCGCCGGGCAGGCCCCCCGCCTCGAAGCTCAGGGTGCGCAGATGCGCGTGCCGCACCGCCGGGAAACGCAGCTTGGTGCCCCCGCGGACGCCGAGCTCCTC
>DASTDN010000234.1:0-6922 GCA_035710365.1 Streptomyces sp.
AGGTGCTCGGCGACGTCGACGTCGTCTTCCCCGTGCTGCACGGCCCGTACGGCGAGGACGGCACCCTCCAGGGGCTGCTGGAGCTGTCCGGGGTGCCGTACGTCGGTTCGGGTGTGCTGTCCTCGGCGGTCGGCCAGGACAAGGAGTACATGAAGCGGGTGTTCACCTCCTTCGGACTCAAGGTCGGTCCGTACGTGGTGATCCGGCCGCGCGAGTGGGAGCGGGACGAGTCCGCCGCCCGCAAGCGGATCGTGGACTTCGCGGGCGAGCACGGCTGGCCGGTGTTCGTGAAGCCGGCGCGCGCGGGCTCCTCCATCGGCATCACCAAGGTCGACGGGCTCTCCGGCCTGGACGACGCGGTCGCCGAGGCGCGGCGGCACGACCCGAAGATCCTTGTCGAGGCGGCGCTGCGCGGCCGCGAGATCGAGTGCGGGGTGCTGGAGTTCGAGGACGGGCCCCGGGCGTCCCTGCCCGCGGAGATCCCGCCGCCGGACGCGCAGGCGTACTACGACTTCGAGGCCAAGTACATCGACTCCACGCCCGGTCTCGTCCCGGCGCCGCTCACCGACGAGGAGACCGCCGAGGTGCGGCGCCTGGCGGTGGAGGCGTTCGACGCGGCGTCCTGCGAAGGGCTGGTGCGGGCGGACTTCTTCCTCACCGAGGACGGCGAGTTCGTCATCAACGAGATCAACACGATGCCCGGCTTCACTCCGATCTCGATGTACCCGCAGATGTGGCAGGCGACCGGCGTCACCTATCCCGAACTGGTGGACCTGCTGGTGCGGGCGGCGCTCAGGCGGTCCACGGGCCTGCGCTGAACCGGCGCCGGAGGAGGTCCGTCCGGGGGTGCGGCGCAGTATGATCGCCGGGCCTGTCCGGGCCGGGAACCACCACCGACGCCCAGTCGTCTGCTGAGGAGCGGCCCCTGTCGGTCTTCGGGCGAGGGCGGCGGCCCGGTGCGCGCCGGTGGCGCAGGGTTTCACCGGCCCGGGGCGGACGGGGGATTACAGATGGACGACGGGGCACGTCAGCGTGCGGGTGATGCCCTCGACCTGCTGGACCTTGGCGACCACCAGGCGGCCGAGGTCGTCCACGGTGTCGGCCGCCGCCCGCACGATCACGTCGTAGGGTCCCGTCACGTCCTCGGCCTGCATGACTCCGGGGATGCGGGCGATCGTCTCGGCGACGGTCCGCGCCTTGCCGACTTCGGTCTGGATCAGGATGTATGCCTGTACCACGGGACCTCCAGGGCGGCTACGAGGATCATGGGGGAAAAGGAACGCCACGGTACCGCGTCGTCGTACACCGCGGGGAGACCCGCGGGGCGCGGCGTGGCACCGGCACGACGAGGGACGGCGGCCGTGAGGGCCGCGGCGACGACACGGACGCCCCCGCGCGGCGGACGGCCTGCGGCCGGCAACGGGCAGGGGCGGAAGGGGAGGAAGGGCCATGAAGGGCACGGTTGGTGAGCTCGGGGAGTTCGGGCTCATCAGGGAGCTCACCTCCCGTCTCACCACGACCCCGGCGGTCCGGGTGGGTCCCGGCGACGACGCCGCGGTGCTGGCCGCGCCCGACCGCAGGGTGGTGGCCAGCACGGACATCCTGCTGGAGGGCCGGCACTTCCGCCGCGACTGGTCGACGGCGTACGACGTGGGCCGCAAGGCGGCGGCGCAGAACCTCGCCGACATCGCGGCCATGGGCGCCGTCCCGACGGGGCTGCTGCTCGGTCTGGTCGTCCCCGGTGATCTGCCGGTGACCTGGCCGACCGAGCTGATGGACGGCCTGCGCGACGAGTGCCAGGTCGCGGGCGCCGCCGTGGTCGGCGGCGACGTCGTACGCGGTGACCAGATCATGATCTCGATCACCGCGCTCGGTGATCTGCGCAACCAGGAGCCCGTCACCCGCGACGGCGCGCAGCCCGGGGACCTGGTCGCGGTCACCGGCTGGCTGGGCTGGTCCGCCGCCGGTTACGCGGTCCTGTCGCGGGGTTTCCGCTCGCCGCGCGCCTTCGTGGAGGCGCACCGCCGTCCCGAACCGCCGTACCACGCGGGCCCCGCGGCGGCCGGTCTGGGCGCGACCGCGATGTGCGACGTGAGCGACGGGCTGATCGCCGACCTGGGGCACATCGCGGAGGCCAGCAAGGTCCGCATCGACGTCCGTTCGGGCGCGATCGACATCCCGTCGCAGATGAACGACATCGGGCAGGCCGTCGGCGTCGACCCGATGCAGTGGGTGCTGACCGGGGGAGAGGACCACGCGATCGTGGCGACGTTCCCGCCGGACGTGAAGCTGCCGGCCCGCTGGAAGGTGATCGGCGAGGTCCTGCACCCGTCGGCGCTGCCCCAGGTGACGGTCGACGGCGCGCCGTGGACGACCAAGGGCGGCTGGGACCACTTCGGGGACATCGAACCGTGACCGCGGCGGGCGCCCCGCCGCGGGTGCTGACCGTCGCCGGGTCCGACTCCGGCGGCGGCGCGGGCATCCAGGCCGACCTGAAGACGATGCTGGCGCTGGGCGTGCACGGCATGAGCGTGATCACGGCGGTGACCGCGCAGAACTCCCTCGGGGTGCAGGGCACCTGGGAACTGCCGGTGGAGGCCGTACGCGCCCAGTACCGCAGTGTGGTGGACGACATCGGCGTCCGGGCCGTGAAGACCGGCATGCTCGGGTCGGCGGACGTCGTCGAGGCGGTGGCCGGCCTGATCGCCGACACCGGGGCGCCCGCCGTGGTCGACCCGGTGGGGGTGTCCAAGCACGGCGATCCGCTGCTGGCCGACTCCGCCCTGGAGGCGGTGCGCGGCAGCCTGCTGCCGGCCGCGACGGTCGCCACGCCCAACCTGGACGAGGTGGCCCGGCTGACGGGGGTGCGGGTCGAGTCGCCGGACGGGATGCGGGAGGCCGCGGCGGCCGTCCTCGCGTACGGCCCGGCGTGGGTGGTGATCAAGGGCGGTCATCTGCGGGGGGACGCCGTGGATCTGCTCACCGACGGCGCCGAGGAACACTGGCTGCGGGCACCCCGGCACCACAACCGCCACACCCACGGCACGGGCTGCACCCTCGCCTCCGCCATCGCCGCCCAACTCGCCAGGGGCCGGCCGGTGCCGGAGGCGGTCGCGGCCGCCAAGGAGTACGTCACCGGGGCGCTGGCGGCCGGGTTCGCACTGGGGGCCGGGATCGGGCCGGTGGACCACGGGTGGCGGTTCAGGGAATGACGGGGGGCCGGGCGGCCGGAGCACACCCCCGGGACGAGGACCTTCGGGACCCGGGCCGCGGGAGCGCAAAAAGCCGGTCCACCCGAGGTGGACCGGCTCAGTGCAGCAACCAGCAGTGGCCGCGCGCTCAGCAGTGCGTCAGCGCGAGACCTTGCCGGCCTTGATGCACGAGGTGCAAGCGTTCACGCGCTTCGGCGTCCCGCCGACCACGGTACGGACGCGCTGGATGTTCGGGTTCCAGCGACGGGGCGTACGGCGGTGCGAGTGCGAGATGTTGTTGCCGAAGCCCGGCCCCTTGCCGCAGACGTCGCAGTTGGCAGCCACGGGTCACTCCAAAGACTTCAGATGCACTTACGGTTGATCCCGGCATGCCGGGATCGAAATCTCATCAGCTTTGCGGGCGGTCGAGATCTGAGTGGCGCTGCCAGGGGGAATGGCCCGATCAGATCGGGCAACCGGAGCAGCATACAACGACTGCGCCCGTACAACGAAACTACCATGGCAGCTCAGAGGCCCTGGCCCGGCCCACCCCCGGAGGACACCATTCCGGGGTCTACGCTGCGTCCCACGTCCGTCAGCTCAGGGAGGCGCAGGTGCCGCAGGTGCCGCAGACGTTCTTCGATGCTCTCGCGGTGCGGACCTGGTGCGGTCTGGCCCTGCGGGCACTGGGGCGGGCGCGCGAGGAGATCGACGCGATCAACGTCTATCCGGTCGCGGACGGTGACACCGGGACGAATCTGTATCTGACCGTCGAGTCGGCGGCCGCGGCGGTCGAGGCGGTCTTCGGGGCGCACGAGGCCGGTGCGGCGCCCGCGCCCCGCGACGCGGCGTCCGGCGTGGCGCCTCCCGGAACCGGCGCCGCGCCCGCGGCGGTCGAGCCGTCGCTGGCCGACGCCGTGCGAGCGATGGCACACGGGGCGCTGATCGGCGCGAGGGGGAACTCCGGGACGATCCTGGCGCAGTTGCTGCGCGGCATGGCGCAGGTGCTCGCCGCGGACGACCGGGTGCCCCACGCCGACGGGACGGCCCTGCGGCTCGCGCTGCGGCGGGCCGCCGACTCAGCGCGCCGGGCCGTCGCCCGTCCCGTGGAGGGCACGGTCCTCACCGTCGCCTCGGCCGCCGCCGACGCCGCCGACGCGGCCGGGGACGACTGCGGCACCGTCGCGCGCGCGGCCCACGCGGGAGCCCTGGCCGCGCTCGCCGAGACCCCGGCCCGGCTCGCCGTGCTGCGGCGGGCGGGTGTGGTGGACGCCGGGGGGCAAGGCCTGGTGACGGTGCTCGCGGCGCTGGTGGAGGCCCTGACGGGCGAGACGCCGCCGGGGCCCGCTGCGGCGGTGGCCGCGGGCCTCGCGTGCGTGGCGGAGAGCGGGGACCCCGCCGCCGCGGGGTGCGCCTCGGGTGAGGCCGTACCGCAGGCCGGTGGGCCCGCCTTCGAGGTCGTCTACCTCCTGGAGGCCGACGACGCGGCCGTGGCGCGGCTGCGGGAGCGGCTGGACCGCCTCGGGGACTCGCTGGTCGTGGTCGGCGGGGACGGCCTGTGGAACGTCCACGTGCACGTGGACGACGCCGGGGCCGCCGTCGAGGCGGGCGTCGAGGCCGGGCGGCCGTACCGCATCCGGATCACGCACTTCGGCGCGGGAGACGTGCACACCACCGGGGCCGGGCGTCCGGCCCGGGAACGCGCCCGGCACGCCGTGGTGGCCGTCGTACCGGGCGAGGGGCTGGCCGGGCTCTGCGCGGAGGCCGGTGCGACCACCGTGCTCGCGCGTCCGGGGGAGCCGCCCGCCAGCGGGGAACTCGTCCAGGCGCTCCGGCGGGCCCGCGCGGGCGAGGTCGTCCTGCTGCCCAACGACGCCGACCTGTGGCACACCGCCGCGGCGGCGGCCGAGCAGGCCCGCACGGACGGCATCCGGGTGGCGCTGATCCCCACCCGGTCCGCCGTGCAGGGCCTCGCGGCGCTCGCCGTGCACGAGCCCGGCCGCCGTTTCGACGAGGACGTCGTGTCGATGACCTCGGCGGCCGGTGCCACCCGGTACGCCGAGGTCACCGTCGCCGAGCGGCAGTCCTGGACGACGGCCGGCATCTGCCAGGCCGGCGACGTCCTCGGCCTGATCGACGGGGACGTGGCCGTGATCGGCTCGGACGTCAGGGTCGTCGCGGAGGGCGTCCTCGACCGGATGCTCGCCGCCGGCGGTGAACTGGTCACGCTCGTCCTCGGCGACGAGGCGCCCGGGCCCGTCGCCGAGCGTCTGGAGGCACGCGTGCGGGAGGCCTACCTCGCCGTCGACACCGTGGTGTACCGGGGCGGGCGGCAGGGCGCGCCGCTGCTGATCGGCGTGGAGTAGGGGAGGGGCGGGGCGGGCGCGGCGCCGTAGCGGCGCCGCGAACGACGACGCGAGCGCGGTGTGCGGCTCGTGGGCGCAGCCGAACTCGCCCTCCAGCACCGGGCGCCACAGCTCCAGCGCCTCCTCGTCCCGGCAGCGCTCCGCCTGCCACCAGCCCTGCTCGTGCAGCTCGCACGCGTGACAGTCCGCCATCCGGCCCCGGTCGGCAGCCGACCGGCCGGCCAGCCACGCCGCGTGCGCCCGCTCCGCGCGCGCCACGTCCCCCACGTGCGCGGCGACGGTGAACTCCGCGCCCCGCACGGCCCGCTCGGTGTGCCCGGCGAGCCGGTGACGGTGCTCCATCCCCCCGAGCCACGTCTCGACGGACGCCAGCGGGACGTGCGGCTGGTCCAGCATCCCCGACGACACCCACATGAAGACCCAGTGAAGCCGATGGGTCACGTACTCGCCGAAGTCCTCCGGCCCTTCGTCCCACATCCGCAGCGGCCGCGAGAACGGGACGTACATCTTGTCCTTCTCGGAGCTGTAGTTGCAGACCTCCACGGCTCGGCGTCGTACGTGCAGCCGCCGTTGACGACGCCGATGCCCTGCGCCGCCGCGATCCGGTCCTCCCGCGCCGCGGGGAAGTCCCGGGGCCGCCGGGGCGGCTGCACTGATTGCGATGACCGTGAGACCGGGGAGTGCATCGTCACGGCGCCGGCGGGGACCGGGAGCGGCGCGGGGTCGGGCGGTCCCGCCGGGGCGGCGGCCGCGAGACGGCCGGAGCGCGCCGTCCCAGGGTCCGGACGAGCGGTGCGAGCAGGAGTTTCGAACGGCCTGTACGGCGATGTCAGTGGTGTGGTGTGCAATGGATTCCGTGCCCGCGCTGAACGAACCACTGCACCAACCGCTCACCTCGGTGCTCGGCCCCGCCACCGCGAAGGTGATGGCCGAGCACCTCGGCCTGCACACGGGCGGCGACCTCCGCCACCCCTACCCGCGCAGATACGAGGCGCGCGGCCGGCGCACCCACCTCGCCGACCTCCCCATGGACGAGCACGTCACGGTGGTCGCGCAGGTCGCCGAAGCCCGCCTGCCCTCCTTCGCCTCGTCCAGGGCGCCGCGCGGCACGGGCCAGCGCCTGGAGGTGACGATCACGGACGGCAGCGGGCGCCTCCAGCTCGTCTTCTTCGGCAACGGCGTCCACCAACCCCACAAGGAACTCCTCCCCGGCACCCGCGCCCTCTGCGCGGGCAAGGTCTCCGTCTTCAACCGCCGCCTGCAACTGGCACATCCGGCCTACGAACTGCTGCGCGGGGACGACGCGGAGGACTCCG
Organism: Streptomyces sp.; assembly: GCA_035710365.1. Taxonomy (GTDB): domain Bacteria; phylum Actinomycetota; class Actinomycetes; order Streptomycetales; family Streptomycetaceae; genus Streptomyces. The sequence goes on from DASTDN010000234.1 coordinate 6,874, forward strand.
GGGACGCCGCGGGCACCTGGGCGGGCGCCCTCATCCCGATCTACCCGGC
>DASTDN010000235.1:0-6061 GCA_035710365.1 Streptomyces sp.
ACTCAGATCTCGTGAGGGAGTTCGCCCATGGCCCATCGTCTGCGTCCCGTGGGACCCGACTTCGTCCGGACGGCGCCGGTCCGGATCGTCTTCGCGCGGGGGGTCGCCGCCCCGCCCGCCGCCGTGTTCCGCGCGCTCGCCGAGGACGTGGTGGGGTGGGCGGAGTGGTTCTCGGCGGTGACGACGGCCCGGCCGGTGCGCGACGGCGCGGGCCGCGAGGTCCGGCTCCGGGGCGGGGCCCGGTTCCTGGAGACGGTGCTGGTGGCCGAGGCCCCCGATGTGTACGCCTACCGGGTGGACGTCACCAACGTACCGGGAGCCCGCGCCCTGGCGGAGGAGTGGCGGCTCGTGCCGATCGGGGCGGGGACGCGCGTGCGGTGGACGCTCGCGGCGGACGGGACGGCCGCCTTCCGCGGCGCGCTGCACCTGGCGCGGCCGGGCCTCGGCCGGGCGTTCCGCGCGGCGGCCACGGCCCTGGACCGCCGTCTGGCCTTCTAGACCACGCCGGCCGCCGCGGTCAGCAGGACCAGACGCCCGTCGCCAGCAGGGTGTCGATCACGGTGCTGTACGGCGCGATGTCCAGGCCCTGTCCGGCGAGCCAGGTGTCCGAGTAGTACTTGTCGAGGTAGCGGTCGCCGTGGTCGCACAGCAGGGTCACCACGCTGCCCTGCCGCCCCTCGGCCACCATCTCCGCGACGATCTTCAGCGCGCTCCACAGGCCGGTGCCGGTCGAGCCGCCGGCCTTGAGCCCGATGGCCTCCTCCAGGGCCCGTACGGCGGCGATGCTCGCGGCGTCGGGCACCTTCATCATGCGGTCGACGGCGCCGGGCACGAAGCTCGGTTCCATGCGGGGCCTGCCGATGCCCTCGATCCGGGAGCCGCAGTCGCAGGTGACGTCCGCGTCGCCGGTCGTCCAGCCGTCGAAGAAGCAGGAGTTCTCCGGGTCGGCGACGCAGATGCGGGTGTCGTACTGCATGTAGTGGACGTAGCGGGCGATGGTCGCCGAGGTGCCGCCGGTGCCGGCCGTGGCGACGATCCACGCGGGCTCCGGGTACCGCTCCATGCCGAGCTGGCGGAAGACGGACTCGGCGATGTTGTTGTTGCCGCGCCAGTCCGTGGCGCGTTCGGCGTAGGTGAACTGGTCCATGTAGTGGCCGCCGGTCTCCGCCGCGAGGGCGGCGGACGCCTCGTACATCGTGCGCGGATCGTCCACGAAGTGGCAGCGGCCGCCGTGGAACTCGATCAGACGGCACTTCTCGCGGCTCGTCGTACGCGGCATGACGGCGACGAAGGGCACGCCGATCAGCTTCGCGAAGTACGCCTCGGACACGGCCGTCGAACCGCTGGACGCCTCGATCACCGGGCGGCCGGGGCGGATCCAGCCGTTGCACAGCCCGTACAGGAAGAGCGAGCGGGCGAGGCGGTGCTTGAGGCTGCCGGTCGGATGGGTCGACTCGTCCTTCAGGTAGAGGTCGATGTTCCAGTGCTCCGGCAGCGGGAAGCGGAGCAGATGGGTGTCGGCCGAACGGTTCGCGTCGGCCTGGACCCTGCGGACGGCCTCCTTCAGCCAGGCCCGGTAGGCGGCGTCGGTGCGGTCCACGTCGAGGGTCTCACCGGGGCTGATCTGCTGGGGGATGCTCACGTGGTGCTCCTTGCGCTGTGGGCCCACGGTGCGTCGCGGCGCCGGCACACCGATCATAGACACCGTTCATACCGTTCCCCACCTGCATAAACGCATCTTTGGGGCGGCCAAAGGGAGGGCTGGGGAAGCGGGGTGGGCGGCCCTGCCGTTCCCGGGCCGCGGGGCGGGCGTCCCGCCGGCCGGGGGCGCATTCACTCCAATGCTCCGGGCATCCGTTGTCGAGGGGTCGCGCGCACTGGTGCTCGGCGCCCGGCCGGGGCACACTGCACCCGGGCGGGGCAGAAGTCCCGAACCGGGGCACACTGGAACGCGGCAGCAGTACGCAGGGGCGCCGGGCGCACGGCCGTCCGGGACACACGCGAGGGGGCGCACGAGATGGCGGAGCCGGAGTACACGGCCAGGGGCGTGCGAATAGGCAACGGACTGCGCTCGTTCACCCGGGCCGGACAGGTCCGGATCAACGACGGCAGGCTGGAACTGCTCACCAGTTACGGCAGCGAGATCGACAGCGCGCCGGTGCAGGCGGTGCGCGCCTCCAAGCCGTGGTTCGTGCCGGAGGACAGAGCGCTGGCCGACGTCAACGGCAAGAAGTACCTGCTGACCCTGGGCGAGAGCGACCCGCCGGCCGACGAGCCCGGGCCGCCCGCCGCGCGCCGTTTCGTCGAGGCGGTGCGCAGGGCGGCGGGGCGCGGGCACTGAGAGGTTCGCGCGCCGCGGGAACGGGCTCGGGAGTCGCGGGACCGGTGCCCGGGGGCTGCCGGGACGGCCGGCCGCACGGCGCGGGGGGTGGGGTTCGCGAGTTGCGGTACCCCACCCCCTGGGTCAGGCTGGTCCCACGTCACTCTCGGTCCACCGGCGACAACGCTGCGAACCAGCACGCCGGTCACGACAGCAGGCCGCGGCGTCACGCGGGCGCCTGCTGGATCCGTACTCCGTGTTCTTCCGGGTTTCCTTCCCGGACCTGACACCGGGGAGTCGCAGCCGTGATCAGTCACCGAAGCAGGCACTGCACCGTGGAGCTGCAAGCCCTGCCGTCGCGGATCGGCCAGATCCGCAGAATCGTATCCGCGCAACTGCGCTACTGGCATCTGGATTCCCTGACCGACCGGGCGGAGCTCGGGGTGACGGAGCTGTTGTCGAACGTCCACCGCCACGCCCGCCCCGACAAGACGTGCACCGTGGAGATCGAGCTGCGGCTCGACCGTCTGACGGTCTCGGTGCGCGACCACGATCCGCGCCTTCCCGTGCTGGGGGACGCGCAGCCCCTGGCGACCTGCGGGCGCGGGCTCGCCATGGTGGCCGCGGTCAGCGAGAGCTGGGGTGTGCGTCCGGACGGCGACTCGGGGAAGGTCGTGTGGTTCACGCTGCCCGCCCTCACGCAGGCCGCGGCCGGCACCGCGCCCCTGGCGGTGTCCGCGCCGGTGCCGGATGCGGTGCCAGTGTCGGTCGCGGAGGCGGACCCGGCTCCGGAACCGGCCGCGGAACCGCCTCTGGCACCGGTCGTCGTGTCGGCCGTGGAGCCGGTTCCCGGTGAGCGCGGTACGCGACGGGCTCCCGCCCGGTCGGCCGTCCCCGGCTGACCGGGCGGTGACACCGCGCGCGAGAGGGGCTCATTCCGTGGCGATGGCGCGCAGGACGTCCAGGCGGGCCGCGCGACGGGCCGGGCGCCAGCCCGCGACGGCTCCGGCGGCGAGGCCCACCAGGGCGACCAGCGCCAGCCGTCCGGGCGGCAGCGCGAAGGCGAACGCGCTGTCGGACGCGCCGTCGGACGCCTCGACCAGGACCCAGCCGAGGAAGGTGCCGAGGGCGAGACCGCCGGTCGTGCCGAAGGCGGCCACCAGGACCGACTCCCAGCGGACCATGGACCGCACCTGTGCGCGGGTCTGGCCGACGGCCCTGAGCAGGCCGAGTTCGCGGGTGCGCTCGTGGACCGCCAGCGTCAGCGTGTTGGCGATGCCGAGCAGGGCGATCAGGACCGCGAGCGCGAGCAGCGCGTAGACCAGCGTGAGCATCATGTCGATGCCGCCCGCCGAGGACTGCGCGTACTCCTCGCGGGTCTGCACCTCCGGGTTGCCGAAGGGGGCGGTGGCCTTCTCGACCGCCGCCAGGCCCTCGTCCTGGCCGACGCCGTCCGCGAAGGTGACGGCGACGAGCGTGTCGGAGTCCTGGGCGCGGTGCGGGGCCCACGCCCCGCGGGTGATGACGTAGTCGCCGGCGAGTTCGGAGCGTTCGTAGAGGGCGCGGACGGTGAAGGTCTCGCGCGTGCCGTCGGTGAAGGCCAGGCGGGTGGTGTCGCCGAGGGCCAGGCCCAGCCTGCCGGCCTCCTTGGCGGTGAGCGCGAGGCCGTCGGTGCCGAGGCCGGTCAGGGAGCCCCGTACCTCGCCGAGGTCGAAAGTGCGCCGCAGGGCGGCCGGATCGGTGACGGTCAGGGCGCGCCCCCTGCCGTCGACCTCGGCGACGCCCCGGCCGAGTCCGACGGCCGTGTCCACCTCGGGAAGCCGCTGCAGGGCACCGGCCAGGCGGGGGCTCAGTCCGCTGCCGCCCGCGCCGAACGACGGCGCGGTGACCGCGACGTCACCGGCGAAGGACCGGGACACGGTCTGGTCCATGGTGGCCTTCAGCGAGGCCCCGAACACGGTGAACAGCGACACCACGGCCACCCCGATCATCAGCGCGCCCGCCGTGGCGGCGGTCCGCTTCGGGCTGCGCAGCGCGTTCAGCCGGGCCAGGGACCCGGTGACGCCGCGCAGCCGGGGCAGCGGGCTGCCGAGGACGCGTACGGCGGTGCCCGACGCGACCGGGCCGAGGACCACGAACGCGAGCAGGGCGAGCACGGCGCCGGCGCCGGCCAGCCACACCGAGGGTTTCACCAGGACACCGGTGAGGGTCAGCGCGAGGGCGAGCGCCACGAGTGCCGCTCCGGTCAGCGCGCGGGGGCGGGAGGCGCCGGAGGTGTCGACGGCCGTCTCGCGCAGCGCGGCCAGGGGCGCGGTGCGCCCGGCCCGTACGGCGGGAAGCAGGGCGGAGCCGAGGCAGACGACGACGCCGACCGCGAGCGGCAGCACCAGGGAGAGCGCCTTGACGACCAGGGCGCCCTCCGGGAAGGCGAGGCCGACCGCCGGGAAGAGGGCCTGCAGCCCGGCGGCGATGCCGATGCCGCCCGCGAGCCCGACGGCCGAGGCGGCCAGGGCGACGGCGCCCGCCTCGACCAGGGTGGCGGCCGTGACCTGGCGGCGGGAGGCTCCGAGCGCGCGCAGCAGGGCGTTCTCGCGGGTGCGCTGGGCGACCACGATCGCGAACGTGTTGTGGATGGAGAACGTCGCGACGAGCAGGGCGACGCCGGAGAACACCAGCAGGAAGGTGGTGAAGATGCCGAGGAACGCGCTGGAGATCAGCTCCGTGTTCTCCTCGGCCGACTCCTCGCCGGTGATCGCTTCGACGCCGTCGGGCAGACGGGCCGTCAGCCGGTCCACCAGCTCCGGCTGGCTGACGCCGGGATCGGCGCGCACCAGGATGCTCGCGGCCTGGCCGGGCCGTGCCGTGAGGTGGCGCTCCGCGTCGGCTCGTGTCATGCCGGTGTAGGTCACCTGCGCCATGCCGTCCGCGCCGCCGAAGGTCGCGAGGCCGACGATCGTGACCCGTACCGGGTCGGGGGCGCGCAGCGTGGTGGTGTCGCCGATGCCGAGGCCGCCCCGTTCGGCGGTGCCGCGGTTGACGACGACCTCGCCGGAGGCACGCGGGGCGCGGCCCTCGGCGAGCCGGTACGGGTTGAGCTGCGGGTCGGTGATCCAGTTCCCGGCGAGGGTGGGCGGGCCCTGGCCGCCGATCGGCCTGCCGTCGGAGCCGATGAGCTGGCCGGCGCCCTGGATGTCGGGGGCGGCGGCGGCCACGCCCGGGATCCGCTCGATCCGGCCGGCGAGGGCGGTGTCCACGGGGCGGCGCTCGCCCCCGCCGCCGCCCGGCGCGGTGATGGCGTCGGCGCTGCGTACGACGGCATCGGTGCCGCTGCTGGCACCCGCGAACAGGGAGTCGAAACTCGCGCGCAGCGTGTCGCCCATGACGAGCGTGCCGCTCAGGAAGGCGACGCCGAGGAACACGGCGAGGAACGTGCCCGCGAAGCGGCGGCCGTGCGCGCGCAGGGCGGACAGGCTCAGCCGGAGGGAGGCGTTCCGGGGGGCGCGCGCCCTTCGGCGGGCGGAGGGTCCGGAGGTTCTGCGGGAGCCGTCGGACGTGCCGCGGGAGCCGAAGGTGTCGCGGGGGCCGGAGGTGTTCATGACCGCACCTCGAAGGCCTTCATGCGGTCGAGGACCGTGTCGGCGGTCGGGTCCGGCATGCGGTCGACGAGCCGTCCGTCGGCCAGGAAGACCACCTCGTCGGCGTGGGAGGCGGCGACCGGGTCGTGGGTGACCATGACGACGG
>DASTDN010000236.1:0-8261 GCA_035710365.1 Streptomyces sp.
CCGTGCCCGCAACCGCCCCTACTGGGACTTCGAGCCGTACATCACCTGACGTCCGGGGCCCGGCCCGACGCGTCGGCTCCGTCCGGACAGGCTTAACCCCCCACCCCCGGGGGAAGAAACCGTTTCCCTCAACATGCGCGCAAAACCAGCGAGTTGAGCCAAGGGGGACATGTGGTGATCTTAGTGGGGCCCGTCCCGGACGGCGCGGACGGGCCCATCCCGGTCGAGGTGGAGCTCGGGGGGAGGGCGGGGGCCGGGCCCGACGACGGGCCCGCCGGCGGTCTCGGCCTCGTGTACGGCGACGAGGACACGCGCGACGGCGCCGGGCAGCGCGTCGTCCGGGTCGCGCGTGACGTGTACACCGAGGGCGTGGACCTCGCCCGCCGCTGCGCCGCCCAGGCCGTGCGGCGCTTCGCGGAGCTGCCCGGGGGGCTGCGTCCGGACGAGATCGAGTTGCAGCTCGCCATCAAGGTCGACGCCGGGGTCGCCACCCTCGTCAGGAGCGGGGCGGAGGCCCAGCTCCAGCTCACCCTGCGCTGGCGGACCACACCGGAGGACCCTGCGCCCGGCGACACCGCGGGCACCGGCGGCAGCGGCGGGGCGGCCTCGTGAGCAGAGCGGCGGACGGGGTGCGCATCCTGCCGTACTCCCGGGTGGTTGCCCAGGACGAACTGAAACTGGCGCTGGAACTGAACCACGTGGCGCCCCGGATCGGCGGTGTCCTGATGGCCGGGCCGCGCGGCACCGCCAAGTCCACGCTCGTCCGCTCCTTCGCCCTGATGGCGCACGGCGAGCTGCCGGTCACCCTCCCCATCAACGCCACCGACGACCGGGTCCTCGGCGGCTGGGACCTCGACGCGCTGATGCGCGGGGAGACCCGCCCGCAGCCCGGGCTGCTGGAGGACGCGGCGGAGAAGGGCATGCTCTACGTCGACGAGGTCAATCTCCTCGACGACCACCTCGTGGACATCATCCTGGACGTCGTCTCGACGGGCGTGCTGTCCGTGCAGCGCGAGGGGCTCGCCACCGGCAAGTACCTCACGTTCGGGCTCGTCGGCACCATGAACCCCGAGGAGGGCGGGCTCCGGCCGCAGCTCCTCGACCGCTTCGGGCTGATGGTCACCGCCGGGCAACTGGACGCGGCCGGCCGGCTCCGGCTGCTGCGCACCGTCCTGGACTTCGAGGACGAACTGCACCGGGAGGGCTCCGGCTGGCTGGCCGACGCCGAGCGGGAGGACCTCGCCCACCGTGAGCGGCTGACGGCCGCCCGGCGCCGGGTGCGCGACGTCGAGGTGCCGCACGACGTGCTGGAACTGTGCGCCGAGGCCGCCGTCCGCACGGACGCCGTGGGACAGCGCGGGGAGATCGTCGCCACGCTGGCGGCCCGCGCCTACGCGGCGCTGACCGGCGCCGACCGCGTGGAACCCGCCCACCTGCTGCGCGTCCTGCCCCTGGCCCTTCGCCACCGGCGCCCGGAGAACGCCCACGACGGCACCTTCGACTGGGGAGCCGAGGACCAGGACCGCATCGAGGACCTCTTCGGCGGAGGCTGAGCCGCCATGGCCACCGAACCGACCGGAGCCCGCGCCGCGCGGCCGCACGAACGGGACGACCTCGTACGGCGTCTCACCCACGCCCTCGTCTGCGCGGCCGCCGAACCCGCCCTGTCCGGGGTACTGCTGCTCGACCTGGAACCCCGGCTCGTCGACCCGGTGGCCCGCCTGTTCGGCGGCGTCCTCACCGGCAGCCGGGACGCCGTGGACGCTCCCCTCGTCCTGGGCGCGGCCGACCGCGACGAGGACCTGTGGACCCGCACCCGGTTCGAACGCGACGCGCACGGCATCACCTTCCGGACCGGACCCGGCCCCCTCATCGAGGCGGAGGGCCGGCCCGGCACGCCACCCCTGGCCGTCGTGCCCGACCTGGCCCGCCTGAGCGTCGCCGGGATGCGCGCCGCCGTGCAGGTCCTCGGCGCCGACGTCGTCGTGGTCGAGCGGACCGGGCTGAGCCGCACCGTCCGGCCCCGGGTGCGCTGGCTTGCCGCCTGCCGCGCGGCCGACGTGGGACGGCTCAGCCGGCACATGCTGGAACGGTTCGCCGTACGGCTGTCGATGGCGGACCTGCGGACACTGCCCCCGCCCGGGACACTCCTCGACGCCCTGCCGCCCGCCTGGCGCACCGCCGCGACCGGCGGAGTACGGCCCGTGCCGGTCACCGACGACGCCCTCGGCCGCGTACCGGAACTGCTCGGGCCCGGCGCGGGCGTCCGCCGGGAACTGTCGCTGCTGCGGCTGGCCCGCACCGTCGCCGCACTCGGCGGCGCGCCGTCGGCCGGCGCACGGCACTGCGACGCGGCGGCCCGCCTCATCGGCCTCGCCGTGCCCGAGGCCCCGCAGGGGCCCGAACCGGAGCCCGCACCGGCCGACCCGCCCCCGGTACCACCCGCCGTACCCCGCACCGTCCCCCACCGCCGCCGCACCGGCCCGGACGAGCCGCACCCCCACCGGGGCGGCGACCGCACCCTCCTGGAGACCGGCCCGGCGGAGGGCCTCGGCACCGCGTCCGGGGGCGGCCCCGCCGTCCCCGGCACACCCTTCCCGGAGGACGAGGCGGCCGACTCCCGCGACGCCGCCCCGCTGCGCGGCCCCGGCCGGCGCACCAACGGACCCCTCTCCGGGCGGGGCACCGTCATCGGCACCCGCCGCGCCACCGACCTGCACGACCTCGCCTACGTGCGCACGGTCCGGGAAGCCGCCCTGTACCAGCGGGTCCGGCGCACCGACCGGTTCACCGTCTCGCCGGTCGACCTGCACAGCAACGTACGCGCCGGGGCACCCGAACGCGTCCTCGTGCTGCTCCTGGACCACACCTGCCGGGGCCCCGACTGGAACTGGGAGGACACCCTCACCCCCTTCCTGCAATGGGCGTACACGGGCCGGGCCGCCGTCCACGTCGTCGAGGTCGGCGCGGCCGACGCGCGGGACGAACTGCGGGCCGAGGCGTTCGCGGCGCGCGGCGTCCTGGACCCGCGGGTGGTCACCGCGCTGTACCGCAGGCCCGGCCGGGCCACCCCCCTCGCGCACGGCATCGAACTGGCGGCCCAGGCCCTGCGCCGCGCGTTCCGCCAGTACGGCACCGGGCCGGCGGAGGCCAGGCTCGTGGTCGTCACCGACGGCCGCGGCAACGTCCCCCTGCGGGCCCGCCACACCGGAGCGCCGCGCGGCGGCGAGGTCGCCGCCGCGGGCGTCGAGGACGCCGTCGAGGCCGCCGCCCGGATCGCCGTCATGGACCGGACCCGGCTGCAGGTCACCGTCGTCGACCCGGCCCGTGAGCCGTACGGCGACCTGCCGTTCGTCCTCGCGGACAGCCTCGGCGCGACCGTCGTGGAAGGGCGCCCCGCGGGCGGCGGGGGAGGAACCGGTGGGCAGTGAGGCACCGCGCGGGCCGCGCTGGCTGACGGGCGCCGGCACGGTCGTCCGCCGCGCCGCCTCCCTGCCCGGGCTGAAGGAGGCCGCGCGCCGGCCGGCCGCCCCCGCGCCTCCCCTGCGCCGCGCCCAGGAACCGCCCACCGGGCTCGGCGGCACCGACGCCCGCCCCGGTGCCCGGCTGGAGGACGGTTTCGCCGTGCTCCACGTGCAGCGCGGCGACAGCGCCGACGGACGCCCCGGCTACCGGCTGCGCGGCTGGTGCGGCGAACTGTCCTTCACCTGCGCGCCCGGCCCGACCCGCCTCACCGCCCCCGCGGTGTGCCTCGCCGGGCTGCGGCAGGAGGGCGGCGAATACCCCTCGGAGGTGCTGCGCGGCATCCGCCTGTGGTCCGGCAACCAGCCCGAACTCGCCGCCTGGCTCACCAGCCTCCGCGCCCGCCACGGCGACGCCCTCCGCCTCGTCGTGTGGGACGACACCGGCTACGACCTCCCCTGGGAGCTGTTCTGGCTGCCCGGCGACACCCGGCGGAAACTGGAGGGCGGCCCCCTCGGCGCCCTGACCGTCGTGTCGCGCTGGACCACCGTGCACGACACGCACCAGGGGCTGCCGCGCGAGACGGGTGACTGCCACGGCCGGGTCCTGGGCTACCTGCACCGCGACATGACGGACGACGGCCGGGTCTTCTCCCCGTACACGCACCGCCTGCACTGCCGCATGACGCCGTTCCTGCACGACCTCGACCGCCCCGCCGACCGCACCGGTCTGGTCTACCTCGGCTGCCACGGCACCTACGGCGACACCGTCCCGCGCCTCACCCTCGGCGGCCGGACCTGGGCCGAGCTGAACGGCGAGCCGATGACCGTCCTGCGCCAGGACCGTTCCCTGGTCTGCCTCAACGCCTGCGACTCCGGCCGCTTCGTGGCCAACCGCGCGCAGGGCGAGGAGGCGCTGCGCGGCTTCGCCGAACTGTTCCTCCGCAAAGGGGCAGGCGGCTGCATCGTCACCTCCGGAAGGGTCGGCGACCAGGAGGCCCGCACGCTCGTACGACGCCTCGTGCGGGAGGTCGCCGAGCACCCGCACCGCCCCGTCCCCCAGACCCTGCGGGCCTTCCGCGCGCGGGCCGTACGGGACTTCGGGCCACTGCAGGACATCCCGAGCGTCCGCGACGACGACGGGCAGATCGACACCATCGGCCAGAAACGGGTCCTGCGCCTGCTGTACGCCTTCATGTTCCACTACTACGGGCACCCGCAGACCACGCTGCGGCTCACCGCGGCGGACGGCCACAGCGCCGGAGAGGGGAGTTGCCGGTGAGCGGTGCCGAGCGGCCGACCGAGTACCCCCTGCTCGTCGAACCCGTCGTGGCCTGGCCCCGGCAGGCCGACGCCGACAGCGACTACCTCGTCACCGTCGACCTGCGCGGCCCGCTCCCCGCCGCCGACGGCACGCCCGCCTGCTGGCCCTACGACGCCGAGGAGTTCACCTTCACCGTCGCCCTGGACGGCTCCCCGCACTTCTCCTGCACGGCCCTCGGCGAACCGAGCGTCGTCCTGCACCGCTTCGGCGGCACCTACGGCCCCGCCCGGTTCCGGGTCACCACGGGCCCCGAACCCGGGCCGGCGTCCCTCTGGCTGACCGTCACCAACCAGTGGGGGGTGCCGGTACGGAAGGCGGAGTTGCGCTCGCAGGTGCGGGACGGGGAGCCGGCCGAGCACGGCGGGGTTCCAGCGGTGACCGCTGCGGTGGAGCCGGTCGCAGGCCTGCCCGTGCCACGCGGGCTGCGCCCCGTCCCGGACGACTCCACGCCCCGTCGGCGTCGACGTGCCACGGAACCCGGCCGGCCGACGGTGACGATCAGCTTCGCCGGATACCACCGGGCCTGGGCCGCCTGGATCGGACACCGGCTGGAGCGGCGCGGGCTGCGGGTCGTCCAACAGCGGTGGGACCCCCCGGCCGATGTCCCGCTGGTCACCTTGCTGCGGGACCTGCACCTCGCGGTGGGCCGCGTTCTGATCGTGGCCGACGACTGGTACTTCCGACTCGGACTGCGCACGGAGCAGGAGTGGAACGCGGCCCTGCGCGAGGTCGTCGCCCCCGACCCGTCCCGGTTCGCGGCAGTCTCCGTGACCGACTCGCCCCTGCCGTCCGCCGCTGCCGTGCTCGCGCCGGTCGACCTGGCCGACGTGGACGCGGAGGGGGCCGAGCGGCGGCTCCTGGAGCGGCTCGACCTGCCGTCGGATCCGCTGCCCGAGTTCCGTCGCGGCCCTCGTTTCCCCCTGGCCGGACCGGACGTGTGGGGCGCCGTCCCCCGCCGGAACACCCGCTTCACCGGGCGGGAGGACCTGTTCAACGAGCTCTACCACCTCCTCCGGGACGCCCGGCCGGGCGCGGGAGTGGTGACGCTGCACGGCATGTCTGGGGGCGGCAAGACGCAACTGGCCGTCGAGTACGCCTACCGGTTCGGCTCCGAGTACGACGTCGTGTGGTGGGTGAACGCCGACACGCGTGTCACCTACCGGCGGCAGCTCGCGGAGCTGGCCCCCAAGCTGGGTCTGCAGACAGGCCAGGAGTACGGCGAGCGGCTGCGGGCCGTGCGGGACTCGCTGTGGCGGGGTGAGCCGTTCTCGCGGTGGCTGCTCATCCTGGACGGTGCCGACGACCCCGAGCACATCTCGGACCTGGTGCCGACGGGCCCGGGGCATGTGCTCATCACGTCCCGCAACCCGGACTGGAGCGAGCACGACAGCCACCTCCTGGAAGTGCCCGTCTACGCCCGGGCCGAGTCCGTCGCCTTCATCCGGCGCCGTGCGCCCCGGCTGACCGAGCCGGAGGCGGACCACCTGGCGGAAACCCTGGAGGACCTCCCCCTGCTGCTCGACCAGACGGCGGGCTGGCTCAACGACACCGACCTGTCGGTGGGGGAGTACACCGCCCTGCTGGAGGGCGGCATCGACACCGACGTGGTGAAGGTGTCCGCGGACTCGCCGCTGACCTTCCAGACCGTCTGGTCGATCCTGCTGAACCGGCTGCGCGAGACGGCACCGGCGGCCGTGGAACTGCTCCGTCTGTGCACCTTCTTCGCACCCGGCCCCATCCCCGTGCACCTGCTGAGGAACATGCCGCTCGACGGGCTGTCGCCCTCGCTGACAGAGCTGCTGAGCAGCGCCTCGCTGTGGAACCGGGCGGTCGACCGGCTGCGCGCCTACTCCGTGGTCCGTGTGGAGTCGTACGAGACGGATGCCGCGCGCGAGACCTTCCACATGCACCGTACGGTCCACCAGACCGTGCGCCGCGGGATACCGGGAGTCCAGCGCCGGGAACTGACGGAGGTGGTCCGGCGTGCGCTGGCGGCCGCCGATCCCCGCAAGCCCACCGAACCCAGGCTGTGGCCCGAGTACGCCGAGATCATGCCGCACCTGCCCTACGCGAGCGTCCTCAAGAGCGAGGACCCGGCGGTGCAGGACCTGGTCCTCAACTGCCTGCGCTACATGTACTTCTCCGGTGAGTACCTGGCCGGCATCGGCCTGGGCGAGCACGCGCTGAAGGCCTGGCGTGCGCTGCTCGGGCCGACGCATCCGCGGATCTGGGAACTGACGTACCACCACGCCAATCTGCTGCGCGCAGCCGGCGAGTACGACCGGGCCGAAGCCTTCAGCCGCGAAGCCGTGAACCACCTCAGGGAGGAGCGCGGGCCGCAGGACCTGGAGCACCTTCGCGCCGCCTCCGGTCTCGGCGGTGACCTGCGTGGTCTCGCCCGCTACGACGAGGCCCTGGAACTGTCCCGATGGGTGCTGGCCGCCTACCGCGATCTGCTGGGCGAACAGGACTCGCGGACCCTGAACGCCCAGAACAACCTGGCCGTCTCCCTGCGTCTCCTGGGGCGGTACCAGGAGGCGCTGGAGACCGACCGCGCGACCATGGAGGCGCGGCGGCGGCAACTGGGCCAACGCCATCCCTGGTCGCTGAACTCCGAGATCGCGTACGCGACGGACCTGCGCCTGCTGGGCCGCTACGGGGACGCCCAGGCCGTCCAGGCGGGGAACGTGGGCGAGAACCGCATCGTGATGGGCCCCGGCAACCCGCAGACGCTCAGGGCGGAGTACAACCTCGCCCTGTGCCGCCACCTGCTGGGCGGCCCCGGCCGCGGAGACCGGCATGAGGGGCCCGGCGCGATGTTCTCCGGCGTCCTGGAACGCGGTGAACGCGCCCTCGGCGAGACGCACCCCCTGACCTTGATCTTCGCGGCCGCCCAGAGCTGCTACGCCCGCGAGCACGGCGACATCGACCAGGCCCGCGAACTCGGCGAGACCGTCGTCTCCCGCTACGAGGCGATGCTCCCCGAGGGGCACCCCTTCATCGCCGGGTCCCGCGCCAACCAGGCACTGATCCTGCGCACCGTCGGAGAACGGGAGAACGGCCACGACCTCGCCGAGCAGGCCCTGGCCGGGATGGTCCGGGCCGTGGGGAAGAACCACCCCTGGACCCTCGGCTGCGCCATGAACGCGTCGGGGCTGCGCCACCTCGTCGGCGACGTCGAGGGCGCCACGGACCTGAGCCGCGACACGGCCACCCGGGCCGCCGCCTCACTGGGCCGCACCCACCCCCTCACCCTCTGCGCGCACATCGCGTACGCGGCCGACCTGCGCGCCCTCGGACGAGGGGCCGAGGCCGACGGGACCGAGCACCAGGCGCTCTCCGCCCTGGACGCCGCCCTCGGCCCCCGGCACCCGCTGACCGTTTCCGCCCGCGCCCGCGTCCGCCCGCACTGGGACTTCGAACCCCAGCACACCTGACGCCCCGCCCGCTCCCGGCGAACGCCGAGGGGCCCGGCC
>DASTDN010000237.1:0-20125 GCA_035710365.1 Streptomyces sp.
GCGGTGTCCTCCCCCGGGCGGAGCCGCGCCCTCGTGAGAAGGGACCGCGCGTCCTCACGACCCGGTGGCAGCGGTGGCGCGGGCGAGGCGCAGCAGGTGCCGCGGCACCCCGGCCGCGTGTCCTCCCGGCGCGTCCGCCGCGGTGGCGGAGCCGAGGCCGCGGGCGATGTCGGGGCCCAGGCAATGTCGCGGCCCGGCCGGTGGCGCGGCGCGGCCGGTGGCGCGGGAGGCCTGGCGGGGCCGAGGCCCGGGCGATGGCGCGGCCCGGCCGCCCTCCCGCTCGGACATGCCCGCGCCGCACACCCGTGCCAAGGTGAGTAAGAACTCGCCCCCGGTGTACCCGGCCCGGGAAAGCGGCAGCGCGACCGCACGTCGAGAGGGAACGGAAAGCCCATGACCAGCGGCTTCACACCCGAGGGCTTCGGCTCGGACCCCTTCGGGGAATTCCTCGCCCGTTTCTTCGGCGGCCCGCGGCCCCGCCGGATCGACCTGGGCCGGCTGCTCAGCCAGCCGGCCCGGGAGCTGGTCCGCGGCGCCGCCCAGTACGCCGCCGAGCGCGGCAGCCGGGACCTGGACACCGAGCACCTGCTGCGGGCGGCCCTGGCCGCCGAACCCACCCGCGGCCTGCTCAGCCGGGCGGGCGCCGACCCCGACGCGCTCGCCTCGGAGATCGACGAGCGGTCCGGGCCCGTCCAGTTCCCGCCCGACGAGGCACCGCCCCCGACCTCCCTGTCCCTCACCCCGGCCGTCAAGCGCGCCCTGCTGGACGCGCACGAACTGGCCCGCGTCAGCGGCACCGGGTACATCAGCCCCGAGCACGTGCTCAGCGCCCTGGCCGCGAACCCCGACTCGGCCGCCGGGCACATCCTCAACGCGGCCCGCTTCGCCCCGTCCGGCCGGCCGCCCGAGGTACCCGAGCCCGCGCCGCCGCGCCCCGGCGCCGAACGCCCCCGCACCACACCGACCCCCACCCTCGACAAGTACGGCCGGGACCTCACCGACCTGGCCCGGCAGGGCCGCATCGACCCGGTGATCGGGCGGGAGAAGGAGATCGAGCAGACCGTCGAGGTGCTGTCCCGGCGCGGCAAGAACAACCCGGTGCTCATCGGCGACGCGGGCGTCGGCAAGACCGCCGTCGTGGAGGGCCTCGCCCAGCGCATCGCGGACGGCGACGTGCCCGACATCCTCGCCTGCCGCCGCGTCGTCACCCTCGACCTGACCGGCGTCGTCGCGGGCACCCGCTACCGGGGCGACTTCGAGGAGCGTCTGAACACCATCGTCGGCGAGATCGGCGAGAACTCCGACCGGCTGATCGTCTTCATCGACGAACTGCACACCGTCGTCGGCGCGGGCGGGGGCGGCGAGGGCGGCTCCCTGGACGCCGGGAACATCCTCAAACCGGCTCTGGCCCGCGGCGAACTGCACATCGTGGGCGCGACCACCCTGGGCGAGTACCGGCGCATCGAGAAGGACGCGGCGCTCGCCCGCCGCTTCCAGCCGATCCTGGTGCCCGAGCCGACCACGGCCGACGCGCTCGACATCCTGCGCGGCCTCGCCGACCGCTACGAGGCCCACCACCAGGTCCGCTACACCGACGAGGCGCTCGTCGCGGCCGTGCACCTGTCCGACCGCTACCTCACCGACCGGCGCCTGCCCGACAAGGCGATCGACCTGATCGACCAGGCCGGCGCCCGCGTCCGGCTCCAGGCCCGCACCAAGGGCACGGACGTACGGGCCATGGAACGCGAAGTGGAGCAACTGCTGCGGGACAAGGACCAGGCCGTCGCCGACGAGAGCTACGAGGAGGCCACCCGGCTGCGCGACCGGATCGTCGAGCTGAAGACCCGCATCGCCGAGGCGGCGGGCGAGGACGAGGCCGACGAGGGCCTGAACCTGGTCGTGGACGCCGAGGCGATCGCCGAGGTGGTGTCCCGGCAGACCGGCATCCCGGTGAGCAGCCTCACCGAGGAGGAGAAGGACCGCCTCCTGGGCCTGGAGGGGCACCTGCACGAGCGGGTCGTCGGACAGGACGAGGCGGTCCGGGTCGTCTCCGACGCGGTGCTCCGCTCCCGCGCCGGACTCGCCAGCCCCCACCGCCCCATCGGCAGCTTCCTGTTCCTCGGCCCGACCGGCGTCGGCAAGACGGAACTGGCCCGCGCCCTCGCCGAGGCCCTGTTCGGCAGCGAGGACCGCATGGTCCGCCTCGACATGAGCGAGTACCAGGAACGGCACACGGTCAGCCGGCTGGTCGGCGCGCCCCCCGGGTACGTCGGGCACGAGGAGGCCGGGCAGCTCACCGAGGCGGTGCGGCACCATCCCTACTCGCTGCTCCTGCTGGACGAGGTGGAGAAGGCCCACCCGGACGTCTTCAACATCCTGCTCCAGGTGCTGGACGACGGCCGGCTCACCGACGCGCAGGGCCGGACCGTGGACTTCACCAACACCGTCGTCGTGATGACGAGCAACCTCGGCTCCGAGGCGATCACCCGGCGCGGCGCCACCCTCGGTTTCGGGCCGGGCGGCGCCGACGCCGACGAGGAGGCACGGCGCGAACAGGTGCTGCGTCCGCTGCGGGAACACTTCCGGCCCGAGTTCCTCAACCGCATCGACGAGATCGTGGTCTTCCGCCAGCTCACGGGCGAGCAGTTGCACACCATCACCGGACTGCTGCTGGAGCAGACCCGGCGCATGCTGCGCGCCCGGAACATCACGGCCGAGTTCACGGACGAGGCCGTCCAGTGGCTGGCCGACCGCGGCTTCCAGCCCGAGTACGGGGCCCGGCCGCTGCGCCGCACCATCCGGCGCGAGGTCGACAACCACCTCTCGCGGCTGCTGCTCGACGGGCGTGTCGCGGAGGGCGACCGCCTCACGGTGCTCGTCGCGGACGGCCACCTGGACTTCCGCACGGACCGGCCAGGCCCCGCGGCCTGACACGACGCGTGGGGGCGCGCACCCGCCGCGAAAGCGGGTGCGCGCCCCCACGCGTCGTGGGCCCTCGGGACTACCCGGCCGCCGGGCGCACCACCATCGCCGAGCCGCCGCCGCGCCGCGTCTTCTCGGCCGCTGCCAGCCACTTGCCGCCGGGCAGGCGCTGGACGCCGGTCGCCGCGCCGATCTCGGGGTTGGCGCGGAAGGAGTGCCCGACGGCCTCCAGTTCGGCGCGCAGCGTGCTGTCGTAGAGGCCGGGCTCCAGCTCGGTCTGGGCCGCGTTGCGCTGGCTGGCACGGGGCGCGGCGATCGCGTCGACGAGCGGCAGGCCGCGGTCGAGGAATCCGGTGAGGGTCTGCAGGACGGTGGTGATGATGGTCGCGCCGCCGGGCGAGCCGAGCGCCACGACCGGCCTGGCGTGCCGGTCGAGAACGATCGTCGGGGAGATCGAGGAGCGCGGCCGCTTGCCGGGGCCGGGCAGGTTCGGGTCGTGGACGGCCGGGTTCGCGGGGGCGAAGGAGAAGTCGGTCAGCTCGTTGTTGAGGAGGAAGCCGCGGCCGGGCACCGTGATGCCGCTGCCGCCGGTCTGCTCGATGGTGAGCGTGTAGGAGACGACGTTGCCCCACTTGTCGGCGGTCGTCAGGTGGGTGGTGCTGTCGCCCTCGTACGTCGTCGGGGCCGCCGTGCCGCGGGCGTCGCAGTCGGCCGGGTGGCGCGGGTCGCCGGGCGCGACGGGGCTGGTGAGCACCGCGTCGTCCTTGATCAGGCAGGCGCGCGAGTCGGCGTACCGCTGCGACAGCAGTTCCTTCGCCGGTACGTCCTCGAAGGCCGGGTCGCCGACCCAGCGGCCCCGGTCGGCGAACGCGATGCGGCTGGCCTCGATGAAGCGGTGCAGGTACCGCGCCTCGTCCGCCTTGGAGAGGTCGGTGTTCTCCAGGATGTTGAGGGCCTCGCCGACGGTGGTGCCGCCGGAGGAGGAGGGCGCGATGGAGTACACGCCGAGGCCGCGGTACGTGGTCCTGGTGGGGGCCTGGAACTTGGCGCGGTAGGCGGCGAGGTCCCTGGCGGACAGGTCGCCGGGCCGGGCGTTCCAGCCGGAGCCGGGGTCGACGGGCGGCTCGTTCACCGTGTTCACGATGTCCTCGGCGATGCCGCCGCGGTAGAGCGCGCCGACGCCCTTGCGGGAGAGCTCGGCGTAGGTGCGGGCCAGGTCGGGGTTCTTGAACGTGGAGCCCACGACGGGCAGTTCGCCGCCCGGCAGGAACAGCTCGGTGGTGTCGGGGAAGTACCGGAACCGGGTCTCGTTGGCGGCGGTCTGGGCGCGGAAGGTGTCGTCCACGGTGAAGCCCTCGCGGGCGAGGCGCTCGGCCGGCGCCAGGACGCTGCCCAGCTTCTTGCTGCCCCACCTGTCGAGGGCCTGCTGCCAGGTGGCGGGGGTGCCCGGGGTGCCGACGGCGAGTCCGCTGCTGACCGCGTCCGCGAACGGGATCGGCTTGCCGTCCTCCAGGAACAGCCCGGAGTCCGCGCTCAGGGGCGCCGTCTCGCGGCCGTCGATGGTGTGCACGGTGCGTGTCGCGGCGTCGTAGTGGACGAAGTAGCCGCACCCGCCGATGCCGGCCGAGTACGGCTCGGTGACGCCGAGGGCGGCGGCCGTGGCGACGGCGGCGTCGACGGCGTTGCCGCCCCTGCGCAGGATGTCGATGCCCGCGGCGGAGGCGTCCGGGTCGACGCTGGCGACGGCCCCGCCGTATCCGGCGGCCACCGGGGTCTTCGGTGGCGCGGGGGCCGTCCCGTCGGGGCTTCCGGGCGGAGCCGCGGCCCCCACCGACATCACGGCGGCCGAGACCGCCAACGCCGTCAGATTCCGCGCGACAGGGCGACGCATGCGCACACACCTCCAGGGAACGGGCAGTGCGCGCAGCGTAGTTCACCCTCCGCCGTGCCGTCAGGCGCCCGGGGCGCGCGGCCCGTTCCCCGGACACCTTTGCCACACGTCCGCCACACCCGTGGCGGACCCCGCCCCGGCGCGGGGTGCCGGACTCCGGCCACCCGCGTCGAACACGGGTTTGCCCCGGCCCGCTACCATGCCCGCCCATGAACGACGACGTGCGCAACATCGTGCTGGGCGTGGTGGCCGCGGGCATCAGCGCCGCCCTGGGCTGGATGGCCCGTACGTACCTGTGGAAGCGGAAGCTGCGCCGCCGGCAGGCGTTCTTCGGGCTGCCGGACAACTCCGAGTCGCTGCTCGTCGTCAACCGCGACCCGGCGACCGCGGAGACGGCCGTGCACCGCATCGACGTGTTCGCGCTGCTGGAATTGTCGGCGCTGATCAAGGACTGCGGCGCGCACGTCCAGGTGCTTACGCACGACGCGGCGCATCAGGGCTTCGGCGAGCGCACGGAGTTCTGCCTGGGCGGACCCGCCTCCAACCGGCGGATGGCCGCCCACATGGCGGCCATGCTGCCCGGCGTACGGGTCAACGTGGACCCCGAGCCCGGTCCGGACCGGGGCGCCTTCCAGATCGGCTCGGAGCGCCACCGCATGGAGCCCGGTGTCACCGAGTACGTGCTGCTGGCCCGGCTGACGGCCGGTGACCGCCGGGAGACCAGGCCGGTGTTCCTGTTCTGCGGGCAGCGCGCGATCACCAACCAGGCGGCGAGCCGCTATCTGGCCCGCCACCACGAGCGGCTGGCGCGCAAGTACGGCACCGGCACGTTCGTGCTGCTGCTGAAGGTCGTCAACTCGCAGGCGTACGGCCCGGACGTGGTGGAACTCGTCGCGGACGTGACCCGTACGGCACTGGCGCCGCTGCCGGCGGCGTCCAAGGGCGGCTCGCACCGGGCGGCCTGAGGACGCGGAGGGCACCCACGGCGGCCCGCCGTGAGGTGACCGGGGTGAGCGGCCCCCGCCGCGCGGTGGGGCGACGAGGGGCCGCTCGGCCCCGGCGAGCCGGTCGGCCCCGGTCCTCGACACGGCCGCCCCGCTCTGCCTCGAGCACCGCCCGTCCGGCGCGCAGCTGACCTTCTCCCCGCCGCTGGACGCCCCGTGGTGCGGGTCGCGTCCACCGCGCGAGCAGTGATCTCCGGCTGCCGCCGGCCGGACCTGGCTCATGTTGAACCGCTGCCCCCTGCGGTCGGGGGGCGTGAGGTACCCCCCACCCGGCAGCGGTGTCCCCGTCCGGCCGCGGTGGTTCCGCGGCCCCGGGCTGCCCGCAGACGGTGGACGGGACCGGTGGGACCGGTGGTTGCGTCCCCACCCCCGCCGCCGTCTCCGGGACGAAGGGCCCATCGTAGTCGAGGGGTGCCGGGGCGGTCCGGTCTCCCGTGGGGACGGAGCCCCCGGCGTCCGCACGCCGGTCAGTGCTTGAGGATCTTGGAGAGGAAGTCCCTGGCGCGGTCGCTGCTCGGGTTCGTGAAGAAGTCGTCGGGGCTGCGGTCCTCGACGATGCTGCCGTCGGCCATGAAGACGACGCGGTTGGCCGCGGACCGGGCGAAGCCCATCTCGTGGGTGACGACGACCATGGTCATGCCCCCGGCCGCGAGCTGCCGCATCGCCTCCAGGACCTCGTTGATCATCTCGGGGTCGAGCGCGGAGGTCGGCTCGTCGAACAGCATCGCCTTGGGGTCCATGGCGAGGGCGCGGGCGATGGCGACGCGCTGCTGCTGCCCCCCGGACAGCTGCGCCGGATACTTGCCGGCCTGGTCGGCGACCCCGACCCGGCCGAGGATCTCGCGGGAGCGCCGGTCGGCCTCGTCCTTGCCGCGCCCGCGCACCCTGACCTGGCCCAGGGACACGTTCTGCAGGACGGTCTTGTGGGCGAACAGGTTGAAGGACTGGAAGACCATGCCGACGTCGGCACGCAGCCGCGCCAGCGCCTTGCCCTCGGCGGGCAGCGGCTGCCCGTCGAGCCGGATCGTCCCGGACTCGACGGTCTCCAGCCCGTTGACCGCCCGGCACAGCGTGGACTTGCCCGACCCCGACGGGCCGATGACCACGACCACTTCCCCCCTGCCGACGGTGAGGTCGATGTCCCGCAGGACGTGCAGCTTCCCGAAGTGCTTGTTGACGTCACGCAGTTCGATCAGCGGATCGACGGCCATGCCCAGCCCTACTCACTCGTCGCCGTGTGGTGGTGGCCGCAACGTATCCGGGCGGCGACACCCGCCGCGCCACGACACGCACCGGACGGACGCCGAGGCCATTAGCCGTATTTACGGGACGGCCGGCGGCCGCAGGGTCACGACTCGGCGACCTCGGCGTAGAGCTGCGACAGCTCGGGCGTGCCGTTCGCGGCCCACGCGCGGCCGTGGCCGACGACGTCGAACTCCCGTCCCGAGCCGAGCCGTACGACGGGCTGGCCGTCGGCCCTGATCTCCCAGGCGGCGCCGGGCACGGTACGGACGACGACCGTGCCCAGGTACAGTCCGGCGTCGTTGCCGAGCCGGGCCAGCGCCTCCTCGTCGTCCCGCCAGCGCGGCACCAACTGGTCGAGCGCCTCCAGGGAGGCCGCCGAGCCGTCGAGGCGGACGTTCTCCCGGGACGCCAGCGAACGCAGCAGTTCACACTCGGCGAGGAGGCCGGCGATGCCCGCGGCGTCGGGGACCCCGGGTTTCGCGCGCCCGCCCCGGAAGGGGATGTGCATCCCTCCAGCGTGGCACTCGCCCCGGCGAACGCACCACAGGCGCGCTGCGCCCCTCCCGGGCACGGTGCGGCGCCGACGTGCGCACGCGACGGACGGCGGCCGGTTTTCCGGCCGCGCCGCGACGACTTCGCGTCCGGTCGTTGACGGGCCACGGGCGTCTCTCTAGCTTCACGGTGCGGCGTCGCGCCGCGGACGAGTCGCGCCGCAACGGGCCGCGCGGCCGGAACGAGTGGCGCCGCGTCACGCGGCGGGACGGGGAGGGGCGGCCGTGCGCCGAGGTCTGGGGAGTTCTGCGGTCGTGCTCGCGCTGCTGGCGGTGCTCGCGCCGGGGGCCGCGCACGCGGCGCCGTCGGGGAGACCGCTGCCGCTGCCGCTGGAGCGGCTCTTCGACAACACCGCCGTCAGCGACGACGCCCGGCCCGCCGAAGCGGACTTCGACGGCTCGGGCGGCTCCCTGTCGGCGGGTGATCTCGCGGCGGCGGGCTGGACGCCCGGCCGCGCCCTGGACGTACAGGGCGCCCGCCTGACCTGGCCCCGGCGGGCACCGGGCGAACCGGACAACGTGCGGGCCGCCGGGCAGCGGGTGCGGGTCACGGGGCGCGGTGACGCCCTCGCGTTCCTCGTCGCGGGCACCGCGGGCACCGACACCGGCGGCCCGGGCACGGTCACGTACACGGACGGCCGCCGGTTCGGCTACCGGCTGACCGCCCCCGACTGGCGCACCGGCCCGCTCGCCACGAAGGCGGTCGCCCTGCCGCACGTCAACACGCCGGGCGGCCAGCTCGCCGAGCGGGCCCGGCTGTACGTGGTGACGGTCCCCCTCGCGCCCGGCCGGAAGGTCGCCTCGGTACGGCTGCCCGACGCGCCCGCGCTGCACGTGTTCGCCGTGTCGGTGCGGCCCCGCCCGGCGGGCTGGACGGGCAGTTGGGCGGCGTCCACGGGCGGCTACGCGGCGGTGTCGCCCGACGGTCCGTGGACCGACCGCACCCTGCGGCTGGTGGTGCACACCTCGGTGGGCGGGCCCCGGGTGCGGGTGCGGTTCGAGAACACCTTCGCCGCCGCGCCGGTGCGGATCGGCGGCGCGACGGTCGCCGTGCAGGCGGAGGGCGCCGCCGCGCGCCGGGCCCCGGTCCCGCTGTCCTTCCGGGGCGCGGCGGGCACGGAGATCCCCGCCGGGGCGCAGGCCCACAGCGATCCCCTCGGCTTCGACGTGCCCGCCGACGCGAACCTGCTGGTGAGTTTCCATCTGCCGGGGCCGGTCGCGGCGGCGCCGCTGCACCGGCTGGCGCAGCAGCGGTCGTACCTGAGCGTGCCGGGCGACCACGCGGCCGACGGCTCGGCCGACGCGTTCACGTCGGTGCTGACGAGCTGGCCGCTGCTGACCGGCGTGGACGTGGGCGGCGGCCCGGGGTCGTTGGTGGCGCTGGGCGACTCGATCACCGACGGCGACCGCTCCACGGTCGACGCGAACCACCGCTGGCCGAACGTCCTCGCCACCCGGCTGCTGCGCCAGCACGAGGTCCCGCGCTACGGCGTCCTCGACGAGGGCATCTCCGGCAACCGCGTGGTCGGTGACCGCTACCCCGGTGACGGGGTGTCCACGGACACCTCGGGGGTGAGCGCCCTGCACCGCCTGGACCGCGACGTGTTCGCCCAGACCTCGGCCCGTGCGGTCGTCGTCTTCGAGGGCGTCAACGACCTGCGCTGGGGCGCGTCCGCGGGGGACGTCGTGGCGGGTCTGGAGGAGATCGCCGAGCGGGCGCACGCGCGCGGGCTGCGGGTGCTGGCGGCGACGATCCTGCCGTGCGAGGGCGAGGCCCGCTGCACGGCGGCCGTGGACGCCGGGCGCGCCGCCGTGAACACCTGGATCAGGGACGGCGACGCCTACGACGGCGTGCTCGACTTCGACGCGGTGACACGGGACCCGGCCCATCCGTCCCGCCTCCTGCCCGCCTACGACAGCGGCGACCACCTCCACCCGAACGACGCGGGGCTGGCCGCGCTGGCCGAGTCGGTGGACCTGCGGCTGCTGCGGGGGTGAGGGCCGCCCGGCCCGGGAGAGACCGGGCCGGGCGTCCGCGCCGGGCCTACGCGTGCTGCACGTCGAGGTCGACGACGACCGGAGCGTGGTCGGAGGCACCCTTGCCCTTGCGCTCCTCGCGGTCCACGTACGCGTCGTCGACGGCCTTCGCGAAGGGCTCGTTGCCGTACACCAGGTCGATGCGCATGCCGCGGTTCTTCGGGAAGCAGAGCTGGCGGTAGTCCCAGTACGTGAACGGGTGCGCGTACTTCAGGGGCCTCGGCACCACGTCGGACAGGCCCGCCTCCCGCAGCCCGGCCAGGGCGGCGCGCTCGGCGGCGGTGACATGGGTGGCGCCCTCGAAGGCCGCCGTGTCGAAGACGTCGTCGTCCGTGGGCGCGACGTTGTAGTCGCCGAGGACCGCGAAGGGGCGGCTGCCGGACGCGTCGCCCGCCACGGCCGCCCGCAGCGCCTCGAACCACTGGAGCTTGTACGCGTAGTGCGGGTGGCCGACCTCGCGGCCGTTGGGCACGTACACCGACCAGACGCGGACCGGGCCGCAGGTCGCGGAGATCGCGCGGGGTTCCACGGAGCCGTCGTAGCCGGGGTCGCCGGGCAGGCCCTTGACGACGTCCTCGATGCCGACGCGGGAGAGGACCGCCACGCCGTTCCACCGGCCGGTGGCGTGCACCGCCGCCTCGTAGCCCAGCTCGCGCAGCGGCTCCACGGGGAACTGGGCCTCGGCGACCTTGGCCTCCTGGAGGCACAGCACGTCCGTGCCGCTGCTCTCCAGCCAGGCCAGGAGCCTCGGCAGGCGGGCGGTGATCGAGTTCACGTTCCAGGTCGCGATGCGCATGTCCCACAACCTACCCGGCGGGTCCGGCGTCCCCGTCCGGGCCCGGTGGCCGGCTCAGACGTCGGTGGTGGCGCCCGGGGCGAGGCGGGAGTGGTCGGCGCCGCCGAGGGCGCCGAGGTGCCGGTCGTAGACGGGACGGGCCAGTTCGGTCAGGAGCGCGTCGTGGACGTCGTAGACGCGCCGGGGCCGGACCTCGCGGCCGTAGTCGATCACTTCGGAGATCTTGTTCCAGGGCGCCTGCACGGGCGCGAGCAGGGTGTCCACGGGGTGGCCGGGGACGGTGAGCGCGTCGCCGGGGTGGAAGACGCGGCCGCCGTCGACGAGGTAGCCGACGTTGGTGACGCGCGGCAGGTCGGGGTGGATCACCGCGTGCAGCTCGCCGTGCACCTGCACGTCGAACCCGGCGGCGGTGAAGGTGTCGCCGTGGCCGACGACGTGGACCCGGCCCGGGAACGCCGAGGAGATCCGCTCCGCGACGGAGGCGAGCGTCCAGATCCGCGCGGCCGGGTTGTTCTCCATGGCGGCGCGCAGCCGGAACTCGTCGAAGTGGTCGGGGTGCTCGTGGGTGACGAGGATCGCGTCCGCGCCGAGCGCCGCGTCCTCCTCGCTGAACCCTCCCGGGTCCACCACGAGCGTCTGCCCGTCCTTGTCGAGGCGGACGCAGGCGTGCGACTTCTTCGTGAGCCGGATCTTCGTCTCGTTCCCGGCCCGGCCGGTGGTGTGGGTGGCGGTCATGTGTCCCATCCTGGCGCGGTCCGGCCCCGCGCGCTCAGTCCTGCGGGGTGGTCTCCTCCCGGATGACCTGCTGGGCCACCTTGAAGGCGCTGTTCGCCGCCGGTACGCCGCAGTAGACCGCCACCTGGAGCAGCACCTCCTTGATCTCCGCCGGGGTGAGGCCGTTGCGGAGGGCGGCGCGGACGTGGGAGCCCAGCTCGTCGAAGTGCCCGCCCGCGGCCAGCGCGGTGAGGGTGACGCAGCTGCGGGCTCGGCGGTCCAGGCCCGGCCGGTCCCAGATCTCGCCCCAGGCGTACCGGGTGAGGAGTTCCTGGAAGTCGCCGGAGAAGTCGTCGGCCTGCTCCAGCACCTGTTCGACGTGCGCGTCGCCGAGCACCTCGCGGCGCACCTTCAGCCCCGCGTCGTACGGGTCGGTCCTGCCCTGCTGCGGCAGCGCGACGGCCGGGGCGATCTCCGCGATGGGCGACACCTGGTGCTGCGGCGCGGCCAGCACGGGCTTGGGGGGCACCGCGGGGATGGCGATCTGGCCGGTGCTGTGGTCGTAGGGCTGCTGCCAGGCGGTGGAGAAGTGCCGTACCAGCAGGTCGGTGACAGCGGCGGGCTGCTCGACCGGCACCAGGTGGGAGGCGCCGGGGACCACGGCGAGCCGCGCGTCGGGGATGCCGGCGACCAGGGTGCGGGCCTCGGCAGGTCCGGTGACCTGGTCCTCGGAGCCGACCAGCACGAGGGTCGGTACGCCGACCCGGCCCAGCTCGGAGCGCACGTCGAAGGAGGCGAGCGCCTCGCACGCGGCGATGTAGCAGCCCGGGTCGGTGGTGCGGACCATCTGCACGGCCCACTCGGTGATCGCGGGCTGGGCGGCGGCGAAGCCGCTCGTGAACCAGCGGTCGGGGGAGGTACGGGCGATCGGGTCGAGGCCGTTCGTCCGGACGATGACGCCGCGCTGGCGGAACTCGTCGGCGGTGCCGAACCGCGGTGAGGCGGCGATCAGGGCGAGCGAGGCGAGCCGGTCGGGGTGGCGCAGCGCCAGCTCGACGCCCACCGCGCCGCCGAACGCGCACCCGGCGTAGCCGAAGCGGGTGACGCCCAGGCCGTCGAGGGTGGCGAGCAGCCGGGCGGTGAGGTCGCCGACGGCGCCCGCCGGGTGGGCGGGGGCGCCGCCGTGCCCGGGCAGGTCGAACCGGAAGACCCGCCACTGCTTGGCCAGCTCGGGAACCTGCCGGTCCCACATGTGCCACGTGGTGCCGAGCGAGGGGCCCAGGATCAGGACCGGGGCGTCTTCGGGACCGTCGAAGCGGTACTGGAGGGCAGGAGTCGTCGTCTCACTCACCGCTCCACGCTAGCGCCCGTCTCCGCCTGCTCGGGCTCCGGTCCCCGGGTCCCTGCACGTGGCTCCCGCGGATCACCCGCGAACCCTCACGCCGTCTTCACGGATGGGGCTCGCGGGGAGGGAGGTGCGACGGCCGGACGACGGCCCGGTCACATGGTGTTCGGGGTGTTCGACACGCGTGGTTCCGCCGGGTTCACGCGGGTGTGTTCGACGGGGGTCACGGGTCCGTCCCGTTGCCCGCGTGGGGTGCGCCGAGGCCGGTGAGGGCGCCGACGGGGTCGGGGTCGGGGGTGCCGCGCGGCCACCAGTCGTCACGGCCGGGCTCCGACTCGTACGCGTACCACAGTGCGTCCCGTCCCAGGCGCAGCTGGAGGTGGCCCGCCGGGTGGGTGAGGGTGTTGTGCCGAGGGCGGAAGGCGGGCAGGTCCGCGGCGAGGAGCAGGGGGCGGGCCCGGTCGAAACGCCCGGCGGGCGGGTCCCACGGCTCTTCGAGAGCGGAGAGCCCGGCGAGCCCGCCCTGCCGCCAGGCGGCGACCGCGCGGGCCAGGCCGGCGGGGGTCCTGCCGGTGGCGGTGGCGAGCGAGGAGTAGAGCGCGCGGGTGCTCGCGGTGAGGCCGGAGCCGGGGCGGGCCGCGGCGAGCCGCACGGCGTCCTGCCACGGCGTCAGTCCCTCGACCGGGTCGCGGCCGGTGGTGAGCAGGGCGTGGGCACGGGCGGCGGCGTCGGTGGCGAGCTGGTCCAGGGCGAGCGGGTCGGGGCCGCCGGGTGCCGCCGGGTAGACCGGGGGCTGCTCGGGGTGCGGGGGCGCGGGCAGCGGCGGGGGCGGGGCGGGCGGCCCGCCCCGGGCCAGGACCTCCGCGGCGCGGACCGCGGGCCGGTCCGCCGGTGCCCGCTCCTGCGCGGCACGGGCGGCGCGGGCCGCGCTGAGCCGGGACAGCGACTCCAGCAGCCCGCGCTCGCCCCGGCCGCGCAGCAGGAGCAGCACGAACGGGTCGGCGTCGAGCAGCCGCGCCGTCTGGTAGCAGAGCGCTGCGGCGTGCTTGCAGGGGTGCCCGGAGTCGGGGCAGCTGCACCGCGGCGTGAGGTCGCCGGGGCCGGGCAGGAGAGGGACCCCGCAGTCGGCGAGGGACTGCGGCAGTTCCTTGTCGAGCAGCGCCGCGATGTGCCCCGGCCGCTCGGCCGCGGCCTCCAGGAACCTCTCCCAGTCGGCGTCGCCGAGCGTCCGCAGCCGCACCTGCACGCGGTACGGGCGGGGCCGGGAGCCCTGCACGTAGGCGAGCGCGAGCCCCGGCGTGACGGTGATCGCGTCGACGTGCCCCTGCGCGGCGTACGTCCGCCCCCGCGCCAGCCGCGCCCCGTCCAGCGCGCCTTCCTCCAGCGCGGCGACCCAGGCGTTTCCCCACCACGTCCCGGCGAACGCCGCCTCCCCCGCGGGGCGCGCGGGAAAGGCCGGGAAGGTGCGCCGCAACTCGCCGTCACGAGCGGGGGCGGACATGGAACGGTGGGCGGGAGGAAGGGCGGCCGGCGCGGGGGCCGGTGACGGGGCGGGTGGCGGGAGTGCGGGCGCGGGAGTGGAGGGGTTGGAGAGGTCAGCCGCCGTCCCGTCGCGGGACACGGGACCATCCGCCCCCGGCTTATTCCCAGCGCCGGACGACGCCCGGACGGGGCGCCCGGCGTCGGCCGTCCCGTCGTGGTCCGCGAGACCGTCCGCGTCCCGCTCGTGCCCGGGGGCGGATGACGCCCAGGTGGCGCGCGCGAGGTCAGCCGCCGTCCCGTCGCGGGACACGGGACCATCCGCCCCCGGCTCATATCCAGCGGCGGACGACGCCCGGACGGGGCGCGCGGGGTCGGCCGTCCCGTCGTGGGCCGCGCGACCGTCCGCCTCCCGCCCGCGCCCGGGGGCGGATGACGCCCAGGTGGGGCGCGCGAGGTCAGCCGTCGTCCCGTCGCGGGACACGGGACCATCCGCCCCCGGCTCATTCCCAGCGGCGGACGCCCTCTGGGTGGGGTCCGCGGGGTCGGCCGTCGTCCCTTCGTGGGACGCGGGATCGGCCGCCTGGGGCTCGCGAGCGGGGGTGTTCGTTTCCGGGGGGAGGCGGAAGGCTCCGGAGAGCATCTCGCGGAGTTCGCGGGCGCGGGAGGCGGGGCCGTGCCGGTCGTCTCCGCGCCGGGCAGGCGCCGTACGGGCACGTCCGTGCCTCCGGCCCGGGTGGGTGTCGCCGTGGCCGTCCGCTGTCGCGCGGTCGTCGCGGGGCGGTGCGGTGGTGGCGCGGGTGCGCGCGTCGCCCCGGGCCGCCGCGTCCCCCGCCTCCGCCCACGCGTCACGCCGTGCGTCCCCGCGGGCCGCGCGCAGCGCCTCGCGGGCCACGTCGGCGGGGCGGGCGGCGCGCGGCCCGGGCCCTGGGTCCGAGGGCGCGGAGGAGACCGGGCCGACGGCCCGCTGCCCGTCCCCGGGGTGCGGAGCTGGGTCCTGGGCCGTGGCGGTCGCTCCGGGCGGGCCTCCGGCCCGGGTCCCGGACCGCTCGGGCCCTTCGGGCCGCTCGTCTCCTCCGCCGTGATGGCGCGCTGCAAGCGCACGCCGCAGTGCCTCACGGGCGACGTCCCCGGGCCGGGGTTCGCCCGGCCCGTCCGGTGCCGCCGGGGCACCGCGGGACGCCACCCCGGCGGCATCCGGCGAGCCGTCGGCCGCGCTGCCGGGCACGCCCTCGGGCCCGGTTCCGGGCTCCGCCGAGTCCGGCGGAGGACCGGCCGGATCCGCTCCGTGTCCTGGCACACCCGCCCGGAGGCCGGTCGGCTCGCCCGCCGGCACGCCTCCCGGTTCTTCGGCGGTCCGCACCGCCCACGCGTCCCCCGCCCCGGCCGACGCCCCCGGCGCCGGCGCGTCCTCGCCCCCGGTCTCCCGGACACCGGCCGGCGGGCCGGCCGGCTCCCCCGGGCACGCCGTCCCGTCGGCCCGCGCCTCTCCGGACGCCCCGGCCGCACGCCGTTCCCTCGCGGCCCGCAGGGCTCGGCGGGCCTCCTCGGACGGGCGGGGGGTCATGTCGGCCTCCGGAGGGACACCAGGTCGGCGAGGTCGTGGTCGGTCAGTTCCGTCAGGGCCGTTTCGCCGGAGCCGAGGACGGCGTCGGCGAGGGCACGCTTGGACTCCAGCATCTCGGCGATGCGGTCCTCGACCGTGCCCTCGGTGATGAGCCGGTGGACCTGGACGGGCTGGGTCTGGCCGATGCGGTAGGCACGGTCGGTGGCCTGTTCCTCGACGGCCGGGTTCCACCAGCGGTCGAAGTGCACGACGTGGCCCGCGCGGGTGAGGTTCAGGCCCGTGCCGGCGGCCTTCAGGGACAGCACCAGGACGGGGGTCTCACCGCTCTGGAAGCGGTCCACCATGCGCTCCCGGTCGGGTACGGGCGTGCCGCCGTGCAGCAGCTCGGCCGGGACGGCGCGCTCGGCGAGGTGCGCGGTGATCAGCCGGGCCATGCCGACGTACTGCGTGAAGACGAGTGCCGAGCCGTCCTCCGCGAGGAGGGTGTCGAGCAGTTCGTCGAGGAGGGCGAGTTTCCCCGAGCGGGCGGCCTGGCGGTCCCCGCCGCGCGGCTCCTCCTTCAGGAACAGCGCGGGGTGGTCGCAGATCTGCTTCAGGGACGTGAGGAGCTTGAGGACCATGCCGCGGCGGGCCATGCCCTCGGCGCTCTCGATGGCGAGCATCGACTCGCGCACCACCGCCTCGTACAGCGCGGCCTGTTCGCGGGTGAGCGGCACCGGGCGGTCCGTCACGGTCTTGGGCGGCAGTTCGGGGACGATGCCCGGGTCGGACTTCCTGCGGCGCAGCAGGAAGGGCCTCACCAGGCGGGCCAGCCGCTTGGCCGCCTCCGCGTCCTCGCCGTTCTCCACGGCGCGGGCGTGCCGGGCGCGGAACGCCTTCAGCGGGCCGAGGAGACCGGGCGTGGTCCAGTCGAGCAGGGCCCACAGCTCGGAGAGGTTGTTCTCGACGGGGGTGCCGGTGAGGGCCACGCGCGCGGGGCTCGGGATGGTGCGCAGCGCCTTCGCCGTGGCGGAGTACGGGTTCTTGACGTGCTGCGCCTCGTCGGCGACGACCAGGCCCCAGCGCTGCCCGGCGAGGGTGGTGGCCGCGCCGCGCATCGTGCCGTACGTGGTGAGGACGAAGCCGCCGCCGGGCAGGCCGTCGAGGCCCCGGTCCGGGCCGTGGTAGCGGCGGACGGGGACGCCGGGCGCGAAGCGGGTGATCTCCCGCTGCCAGTTGCCGAGCAGGGAGGCCGGGCAGACCACGAGGGTGGGTTCGTCGCGGGCGCGTTTGAGGTGCAGGGCGACGACGGTGATCGTCTTGCCGAGGCCCATGTCGTCGGCGAGGCAGCCGCCGAGCCCGAGGGAGGTCATCAGCTCCAGCCAGGCCAGTCCGCGCAACTGGTAGTCGCGCAGGGTGGCGTGCAGGCCGGGTGGCGGTTCGGCGGGGCGCGGGCCCGCCGTGAGGCGGTCGCGCAGGACGGCCAGGGCGCCGTCCGGCACCGCCTCGACGGTCTCGCCGTCCACCTCTGCGGTGCCGGTGAGGGCGGTGGACAGGGCGTCGACCGGGTCGAGCAGCCCGAGGTCCCGTTTGCGGGCCTTGCGGACGAGGGCCGGGTCGACGAGCACCCACTGGTCGCGCAGCCGGACGACCGGGCGGTGCGCCTCGGCGAGCGCGTCCATCTCGGCCTCGTCGAGGGGATCGCCGCCGAGGGCGAGCTGCCAGCGGAACCGCAGCAGTTCCTCGCTCTCGAAGAATCCGGTGCCGTCGGTGGCGGAGCCTGGCGCGGAGCGGACGACCGCCGTCGCGGTGAGGTCCTGCGCGAGGTCCCGCGGCCAGTGCACGGCCACGCCCGCGGCGGCGAGCCGGGTGGCGGCGACGCCGAGGAGGTCGCCGACCTCGTCCTCGGACAGCGCGAGCACGTCGGGCACGTCCTGCTCCCCGAGCCGGTCCAGCGGGGGCCACACGCGGGCGGCGCGGCGCACGGCGAGGGCCGTGTCCACACGCGCGCGGGGCCCGAAGGTGTCGTCCGCCTCCCCCGCCCACAGGGCCGCCGCGTCGGTCACGAGGGTGGGGTCCGCGAGGCTGTGCACCTGCACGACCGCCGCGCCCGCCGTGCGTACGGCGGCGTCGGGGCCCGCGTCGAACAGGGTGTGCGCCGACAGGTCGAGGCGGAGCGAGATCCGCACGCCGGCGTCCATGCCCGCGGCGACCTCGGCGGCCCAGTCGTGGGCGTGCGGCAGGTGCTGGGCGGTGCTCGCGGCGAAGGGCTTCCCGACGGCGTGGGGGGCGGCCGGGGTGCGGGGCAGGGTGTCGGCGACCGCGTCCAGGAAGGCCCGGACCAGTGCTTCCGGTTCGGGCAGCCTCAGCGGGCCGGGGCCGGGCAGCGGCGTCGCGTGTCCCTCGAAGGGGAGGGCCGCGGCCACCGCCCTCAGGTGCGCGACGTCGTCCGGGTCGAGGGGTCCGGCGCGCCACGCGTCGTGCCCGGTGGGAGTCAGGCCGGGCAGCAGGCGGCCCCGGGCGGTCAGTCGCAGCGCGTGCAGGGCGGCGGCGCCCCAGCAGACGGTGGCGGGGTGGGCGGCCGGGTCGTGCCGGGCGCGGGCCAGCAGCGGCAGGGCCTGCGCAACCGGCAGGGTCAGTGC
The DNA here is from genome assembly GCA_035710365.1 of Streptomyces sp. Taxonomy (GTDB): domain Bacteria; phylum Actinomycetota; class Actinomycetes; order Streptomycetales; family Streptomycetaceae; genus Streptomyces. The sequence goes on from DASTDN010000237.1 coordinate 18,173, forward strand.
GGGGGCGGTCCCGCGACGCGCGCCGGTGCCGTGGCGTCGTACGACCGTGAGCTGTGTACGGTCCGCCGTCGCGTCGGGCAGAGGGGCTCCCTCCGGGTCCCAGAAGGCGACCGTGCCCCGGCGCGGCAGGGGCGCGGGCAGGAAGACGGCCGCGAGCCGTGCCGGAACGGGGCCGGCGGGGGCCCCGGGCCGCGCCGCCCGCGCGGACGGCGCGTCCGCGACCGCGCCGCCCGGGCCGGGAACACCGCTCATCCGTCTCGCCACCTCCCGCCGTGGGCCGGTCCATGGTCGTCGCGCCCCGTGTCCTCGACTCTACGGGCGGGGTCTGACAATCGACCCCGGAGCCGGGACGGAGCGGGACGAAAGCCGACGCAACGCGCGACCACCCCGCCCCCCGTCCACGCTGCCGACCCTCCGGGCGGCCGGCCCCGGCCGCGTGGCTGCGGGCTGCGGGCTGCGGGCCGCGTGGCTACGGACTACGGGCTACGGGCTACGGGCTACGGCACGGTGCGGGAGACGACGTACACCATGATGTGGGCCGGGTTCGTGGAGTTCACCACGACGTCCTGGGTGGGCGCGGGGTTCTTCTGCCGGTGGACCAGGCCCGACCAGCGGCCGTCGTCGGGGAACTTCCAGCCGCTCACCTTCTGGTGCCGGGCGCCGATCGTGACGTGGCCCTTCCTGAGGTCCTCGCGCGTGACGCCCATGCCGGTGAGGAACGCCTCCAGGCCCGCCTCGGTGGTGCCGAACTGGACGTAGAGGCGGCTGGTCTTCCAGTTGTTGGTCTCGTAGTAGGCGACGTGGTCCGCGGGGTGCGGAACGGGCACCTGGTAGAGGCGGCGCTGCACCTTCGAGGGCCAGCCCGCGGTGAGGCCGGTCGCCGAGTACTTGGCCTCCTTGTCCTTGCCGCTGGCCCGGCTCTGGTTCGCGGAGATCACCAGGTAACCGGCCGGGATGCCGATGAGCAGCACGATGATCAGCAGGGTGAGGGCCCTGCGGCGGATCATGTGCCGGCGGTTCTCGGCCGGCGGGGCGGGGGACGGTACGGCGCTCATGCCGACCCCTCGGGGGCGCGGCGGAACTGGTCGGTGGTGCGCCGGAACTGCGCGTACCGCTCGTAGCGCTCGTACCGCTCCACGCGGCGGCGCTTGGCGCGGCGGAAGCGGCGGGCGACGAGCCGGGCGAGGTCGGCCGCACCGACCATGCCGGCCTCGGGACCGAGCTGGGCGCGGGCGATACGGGCCTCGGGACGGTAGCCGCGGCCGGTGAGGTTACGGCGGAAGGCGTCCCGGGCGGGGCCGATGAGCAGGTCGTCGGCGGCCGAGACGCCGCCGCCGATCACGAAGCAGGACGGGTCGAGAGCGGCGGCGAGGTTGGCGATGCCGACACCGAGCCACTGCCCGATGTCCTGGAGCAGCTCGATGCACATGGCGTCGCCCTCGCGGGCCAGCTCGGTGATCATCGGGCCGGTGATGTCGGAGACCTGGCCCTTGACGTGCTCGATGATCCCGTACGCCACCGGGGAGTCGGCCGCGGCCAGCTCACGGGCCTCGCGGACCAGCGCGTTCCCCGAGCTGTACTGCTCCCAGCAGCCGCGGTTGCCGCACGGGCAGCGGTGGCCGCCGGGCACGACCTGCATATGGCCGAACTCGCCCGCGACGCCGAACTTGCCGCGCTTGACCTGGCCGTCCTCCAGGATCGCGCCGCCGATGCCGGTGCCCAGGGTGATCATCACGAGGTGGTCCTCGTCACGGCCGGCGCCGAAGCGCCACTCGGCCCAGGCGGCGGTGTTGGCGTCGTTGTCGACCAGGACGGGCACCGCGAGCCGGCCGGCGAGGCGGTCGCGCAGCGGCTCGTTGCGCCAGGACAGGTGGGGGGCGAACAGGACGCGGTTGCGGTCGGCGTCGACCCAGCCGGCCGCGCCGATGCCGACGGCGTGCACGTCGTGCCGGT
>DASTDN010000238.1:0-9385 GCA_035710365.1 Streptomyces sp.
ACCTTCTTGACGCCGTCGCCGAGGGAGGCCTCGATGGTGCGGATGTCGCGGACCAGGCGGGCCAGGCCGCCCGGCTCCACGGAGGCCGCCTGGTCGGAGCCCCACATGGCGCGGTCGAGGGTGATGTGGCGCTCGACGAAGCAGGCGCCGAGGGCGACGGCGGCGAGCGTGGTCTGCAGGCCGGTCTCGTGGCCGGAGTAGCCGACCGGCACGTTCGGGAACTCGGCCCGCAGCGTGTCGATCACGCGCAGGTTCAGCTCCTCGGCCTTCGCCGGGTAGGTGGAGGTGGCGTGGCAGAGCAGGATGTTCTCGCTGCCCAGGACCTCCACGGCGTGCCGGATCTGCTTCGGGGTCGACATGCCGGTGGAGAGGACGACGGTGCGGCCGGTGGCGCGCAGTTCCCGCAGCAGTTCGTCGTCGGTCAGCGACGCGGAGGCCACCTTGTGGGCGGGGACGTCGAACTTCTCCAGGAAGGCGACGGCCTCGGTGTCCCACGGGGAGGCGAACCAGTCGATGTTCCGGCTCCCGCAGTACGCGTCGATCTCGCGGTACTCGTCCTCGCCGAACTCCACGCGGTGGCGGTAGTCGATGTACGTCATCCGGCCCCAGGGGGTGTCGCGTTCGATGTCCCACTGGTCGCGCGGGGTGCAGATCTCCGGGGTGCGCTTCTGGAACTTGACCGCGTCGCAGCCGGCCTCGGCGGCGGCGTCGATCAGCCGGAAGGCGTTGTCGAGGTCGCCGTTGTGGTTGATGCCGATCTCGCCGGTGACGTACACGGGGCGGCCGGGGCCGGCCTCGCGGGACCCGAGGCGGCGGAGGCGGGAGTTGGTGCTCATGACAGAGGTGTTTCCTTACCTGGTGAGGGGATCGGGGGAGTCGAGGGAGGGTCCGAGGATCCAGCCGGCGATCTCGCGGATCGCGCCGCCGCCACCGGGGAGGGTGGTGACCGCGCGCGCGGCGCCGCGTACCACGTCGTGGGCGCCCGCGACCGCCACGGGCCAGCCGACGAGGGAGAAGCACGGGAGGTCGTTGACGTCGTTGCCGGCGTAGAGCACGCGCTCCGGCGCGACGCCCTGCTCCTCGCACCACTGCTTCAGCGCGAGGTCCTTGCGGTCGATGCCGTGCAGGACCGGGATGCCGAGTTTGCGGGCCCGTGCGGCGACGACCGGGTTCCGCTCCGTGGAGAGGACCAGCAGCCTGAGCCCGCTCTCGCGCAGGGCGGCGACGCCGAGTCCGTCCCCGCGGTGCACGGAGACGAACTCCTTTCCGTCGGCGTCGATCAGCACCCGGTCGTCGGTCTGGGTGCCGTCGAAGTCCAGGACGACCGCGTCGAGGTCGCCGGCCGCCGGGAGGGCGCCGGGCCGCGCGGCGTCGAGGAGCGGCGCGAGGGCGCGGGCCCGCGCGAGGTCGTGCGGGTCGTCGATCTCCAGGACCCGCGCGGGATCGGTGCGGACGAGTTCGGTGCGGCCGAAGAAGCGGTGCCGGTGGGTGCGGAAGCCGGCGGCGTCCATCGCGTAGGCGGCGCCGGTCTCCAGGAGGTCCTGGGGGCGGTCCTGGCGGCGGGGCCGGACGGACCTGTCGTGGTTGACGCCGCCCCCGCCCCCGCCCTCCGCGGTGCCGTCCGCGTCGCGCCAGACGAAGCCGTGGAAGGGCGCCACGGTCAGCGCCGTGTCCGCGCCGCCCTCGACGACGGCCGAGGCGACGCCGTCCACGTCCTCACGGACGAGGAACGGGCTGGTGCACTGCACGAGGAGAACCGCGTCGGCCCGGGTGCCGCGCAGCGCCTCGTAGGCGTCCAGCGCGTGCAGGACGGCGGCCTCGGAGGTGGCCGCGTCCCCGGCGAGGGCGGCGGGCCGGGGCACCACCTCGGCGCCGGCCTCCCGCGCCGCGGCGGCGACGGCCCGGTCGTCGGTGGAGACCACGACGTCGGTGACGAGCCGGGCGGCCCGGCACTCGCGCACCGCCCGCGCCACCAGCGGCACGCCGCCGACGGGGGCGAGGTTCTTCGCGGGCACGCCCTTGGAGCCGCCGCGCGCGGGGATCACCGCGAGCACGCGGCGCCCGGACGTGGCGCATCCCGCTGCCGGGTCGGACATGGGCTGTACTCCTTCGGCTTCTCGGGCTTCTGAGGAGGGGTCACGGGGACGGGGAGGGTTCACAGCCCGCCCACCCGCCGGATCACCGGGGCGACGCGCTGCACGCCGTGCCGGTAGGCCCCGCGGGCGGCGCGGCGCACGGTCCGCCGGACCGGTCCGGGGTCCTTGCCTGCGGCCGGTGCTCCCGGCAGCGGGGAGCCGTCGGGGCCGAGGTGGTGGCGGGCGAGGACGCCGGGCAGATAACCGGGCGCGGTGCGGGGCGTGTAGTACGGGTCCAGGGGCGGCAGGCCGCCGGGCCGGGCGAGGAGCCGGGCGATGCGTGCGCGTGCCGCGTCGAAGGCGGCGGCGTACGGGGCGGCCCCCGCGGACGTCCCCACGGCGGCCACGCCCTGCCGGGCCACCCACTCCTCGTCGGGCTCGGGCAGGTGCCCGGCGTCGAGCTGGTCCCAGGAGGCGAGGCATCCCGATCCCACGAAGTGGTGGTTGCCGAGGCTCTCGCGGATGCCCAGGTCGGTGAGGACGGCCGTGGGGATGCGGCGGTGCAGCGACTCCAGGGCCGCGGTGGAGGAGACGGTGACGAGCAGGTCGGTCCGGTCGAGGACCTCGCCCATGTGACCGTGGACGAGGCGGACGTTGGCGGGCGCGCCGAGGCGCCGCACCAGCTTCTGGTAGGGCAGTTCCTCGATGTGCGTGGTGTGTTCGCCGGGCCTGGAACGCAGCTTGAGCAGGACCTCGCGCCCGGGGTGCAGGCGGGCGTGCCGGATCAGGCGGTCGAGCAGGTACGTGCGGTCGGTGCGGTTCTCCGGGACGGAGGGCTGGGCGGCGAACACGACCGTGTACGGCTCGCGCCCGCCGGTGTGGGGTGCGCCGCCGAGGAAGGGCAGGGCGGCCTCGGTGACGGCGGAGGCGTCCGCGCCGACCCCCTCGTACACGGCGCGGAACCGCTCGGCGTCCTGCCGGGAGTTGGCGAGGACGAGGTCGGCGCCGTGCCGCAGCAGCAGCCCGTCGGCGAGCTTCTCGTAGACGACGCCGACGTAGCCGGTGACGACGACGGGCCGCGCGGGGCGGTCCCGCCAGACCTGCCGCAGGCCGTGCAGCACCGCCTGCACGCCTCCGCCGACCAGGGCGAGGACGAGGACGTCGTACGGCTCGTCGGCCACGGCCCGCAGGAACTCGACGGTGGTCACCTCGCGCAGGGAGTCGGCGCGGACACCGACCTCCCGGAGCTGACGGGGCGTCGGCGTGGCGCGTCCGCGCAGCAGGTATCCGTCCAGCCGGTATCCGTCCGGTGCGGCGTCCGCGCCGCCCGCGGGCAGGGGGGCGACGCGGTGCGCGGTGAGCGCACCCCATTTCCACCGGGTGTCGGAATCGGCGAGGACGGCGATCCTCGGGGCCGCGGGGCCCGTTGCTGGAGTCAGTGGCGTACTTGCTGGCACGTCGAGGACGCTAGAAAGCCATTCCGAGCAACCGCCCAACCGGAATACAACAAACGGTTAACAGCACGACGCCGAACGGCCAATCCGCTCGCGGGCGGCCCGCGAGCGCGGTCGCTTCACGGCTTCGCCACGCGTCGTTCACCGGGCATCAAGGCGGGGGTAAAGACGCGTGCCGGGCCGCCGCCTAACGTCACCGGCGTGCCAAAGCTCTCCGTCATCGTGCCGTTCTACAACGTGCAGCAATACGCCCCCGACACCCTGAGAAGCCTGCGCGCGAACGCGCGTGACGACTTCGAATTCATCCTCGTCGACGACTGCTCGGCCGACGGGACCCCGGGCATCCTCGCCCGCGCGGAACGCGAGCTGCCCGGTGCGGTGCTGGTCCGCCACGAGCGGAACGGGGGCCTGGCGACCGCGCGCAACACCGGCATCGACCGGGCCCGCGGCGAGTACCTGACCTTCCTGGACGGCGACGACTGGCTGGCGCCCGGCCACCTGGCCCGGCTCGTCGGCACCATCGAGGAACTGGGCTGCGACTTCGTCCGCACCGACCACGTGCAGTGCACGGCGCGGGCCCGCGCCGTGCACCGGGTGCCGCACGGCAGGCGGGGCGTGGTGCACAGCCCGCGAGAGGCGATCCTGCCCGCGCACCGCTCCACGTCCGTGGACTACGCGTACGCGTGGGCGGGCGTCTACCACCGCCGCCTCGCCGACCGCGGCCTGCTGCACTTCACGGACGGGCTGCGCACCGCCGAGGACCGGCCCTGGATCTGGAGGCTGCACCGGGAGGCGGAGTCGTTCGCGGTCGCCGGTCTGCTCGGCGTGTTCTACCGGCGCGGGGTCGCCTCGTCGCTGACGCAGATCGGGGACGTCCGGCGGCTCGACTTCATCCGCGCGTTCGACCAGGTGGTCGCGGAGACGGCCGGGGACCCGGACGCGGCGAGGCTGCTGCCGAAGGCCGTCCGCACGTACTGCGCGATCATCGCGCACCATCTCGGTGCCATCCAGGCGTTCGAGCCCCCCGTGGCACGGCGGCTGAGGGCGATGAGCACGGCCGCGCTGCGCCGCATGCCGCAGGACGCGCTCGACGAGGTGCTCGGCACAATGGACACCGAGCGCGCCACGCGGCTGCGCCGGCTGCGCCGACGTCCGGTGCCGGCCGCGGAGGTGGCCGCGTGACCACGCAGATCTTCCTGGCGTCGACGCTGTACGGCACGGCCACGCTGGCCGCCGCACTGGACTCCGGCTGCTTCGACGCCGCCGACCGGCGCGTCCTGCTGGTGTCGACCAACACGGCGACGCCGGAGACGACGCCCGCCGTGGACGAGATGCCGGGCTTCGAGCGGCTGCGCGCCCGCTTCGACGACGTCGTGTCGTGGAACGCGGCGATCTTCCCGTTCCATCCGGGCGGCTGGCAGCCGCGCGCCGAGGACGCGCCCGTGTGGGAGCGGTATCTGCGGCTCGCCTGGGACCTCGGGGACGACGACGTGGCGCTGGCCGTGGAGTCGCTCCAGGTGCAGCCCGCGCTCGGCGTGGCGCAGATGTTCCCGGACGCGCCGCTGACGGTGTACGCCGACGGCCTGATGAGCTACGGCCCGACCCGCAGCAGGCTCGACCCGCTGGTGGGCACGCGCGTGGAGCGGCTGCTGCACCTGGACCTGGTGCCGGGGCTGCGTCCGCTGCTGCTGTCCGAGTTCGGCGTGCGGCCGGAGACCGTGCCGACGGCCGCGTTCACCGGGGTGCTCGCCGAACTGGCCGGCACCGCCGCCGGCCTGCCGGACGTCGAGGAGCCGGCGCTGCTGCTCGGGCAGTACCTGTCCGCGCTGGACATCCTCTCCGCCGACGAGGAGGAGGACCTGCACGTCCGGATGGTGCGGGGCGCCGTCGCGCTCGGGCACACGCGCGTGGTGTTCAAGCCGCACCCCTCGGCCCCGGCCCGCTTCGCGAGCAGGCTGGAGGAGGAGGCGGACGCGCTCGGCGTGGCGCTCACGGTGCTGGACACGCCGGTCCTCGCGGAGGTGCTGTACCAGCGGATGCGTCCCGCGCTGGTCGTGGGCTGCTTCTCCACGGGCCTGCTCACCGCGTCCGCCCTGTACGGCCTGCCCGTCGCCCGGACCGGCACGGGGACCCTGCTGGAGCGGCTGACGCCGTACGAGAACAGCAACCGCGTGCCGGTGACGATCGTCGACGCGCTGGTGCCCGGACTGGACGACGCCGAGGCGGTCACCGCCCGGGCCCGGGGCACGGACACGCGGGCGCTGAACGCGCTGGTGCGGGCCGTGGGCTACGCGATGCAGCCGAAGGTCCTGCCGGGGCTGCGCGCGGAGGCCGAGGCGTACCTGCGCGGGAACCTCACCCCGCACACCTGGCGCTACTTCAAGCGCAGGCGCCTGACCTCGCTGGCCCTGCCGGGCGGAGTCCCGGGCCGGCTCGCGTTCCTGCCGCGCAGTGCGGCCGTGCGCCGTACGGTCCGCAGGGCCCGCAGCCTGAAACGGTCCGTGTGCCGCTGAATTGGCGGGGCCGCTGAATTCGCGGTCCGCTGGATGGGTGGGCCGCTGAATTCTCGGGGCCGCTGAACTCATGGGCCGTCTGCATTCCGTGCGGGGGCTGGAATCGGTGAGGGGGCTGGAATTCGTGCGGCGCCTCAAATCCGTCCGCGTGTTCAGAACTCGTCCGCGGCCTGAATTGTGCACCGCCGCTCCGGACATGACGTGCCGCCCGCGACATCACGGACGCGGGCGGGTGATTCCGGGAAGCGGCCGACAGGGGAAACAGGCTCCGGGTGCACACACACCCCGGGAACGGACCGGGGCCCTGGCGCGGTCCCGGGGGGAAAGCACCCCGGGAGGAGTGTCCGGTGTCCGGCCCCGGCCGGTGGTGTACCCGCCGGGGCGGGCCGCCACGGCGCGTGGCGCGCCCCGCCGGCCGGCCGCGCGTGCCCGCGCCCGGCGGCGAACCCGCTGCCGTCATTGCCACCGCTGCCGCCGCGCGCACGGCGCCGCGCCCCTGGCCGCCCGCCGACGGCTCCGGCTCGCCCGCCGTCGTCTGCGGCCCGTCAGCCGGTCCCGTACCGTCCTTCGATTCCCGCGATCACCAGCGCCAGACCCTCCTCGAAGTTCCGGTCGTAGTCCCCGAAGATCTCCGCGCCGGCCGCGGCCGACAGGGGGTAGCCGGCCATCAGGCGGGCGCGTTCCGCCACGTCGAAGCCCTCCCGGCGCTCTCCGGGCACCGGCTCGACGCCCTGCTCCTCGGTGACGAAGCCGAGTGTGTACAGGTAGGCCGTCGTCAGGGAGCGGGCCGCCCCGGCGAGGGTGAACCCGGCGTCGGTGAACAGCCGCAGGTTGTCCTCCATGTGCCGGGCGTGCTCGGTGCCGGTGAAGCGCGAGCCGCTGAAGACGCGGGCGCCGTCGCGGTAGCCGCGCAGGGCGGCACGCAGCCCCCGGTTGGCCTTCAGCAGCCGCTCCTGCCAGGTGTCGCGGGGGTCGAGGGAGGTGCCCGCGATCATCCGGCGGTACATCTCGGTCGCCATCTCGTCGAGCAGCGCCTGCTTGTCCTTGAAGTGCCAGTACAGGGCGGGGGCTTTGACGTCGAGTTCCCGGGCGATGGTGCGCAGCGTCAGGCCGTCGAAACCGACCTCGTTCAGCAGGTCAAGTGCGGTGTCCGCGACCCGTCGGCGGTCGAGCGGTGCTCGTCGTTCGATTGACACGCTTGAAAGATTAACAGCGTTAAGGGCGCGCTCCCCGCGAGCGCCTTTCACCCCGCCCGCGGCCGGCACGTCCGTGTCGTACACAGTCGTTCCCGCCCCGACCCGTCGCCTCGACGCCGGGCGGGCGGCCCGGCGGCCGGGGCGGCGGAGTGCCCCACCCGGTTCGGCGTCCGGCCGTGAGCCGCCCCGGCCGCCCGGCCCTACGCACCCGCCAGCGAGAGCTTCACCGCGAAGCCCAGGAACAGCGCACCCGCCGCCGAGGTCGCCCCGGCCGTCAGCCGCCTGCGGCGGCGGAAGGCCGCGGCCAGCCTGGTCCCGCTGAATATCAGCGCGGTGAGGTAGAGGAAGCTGGCGAGCTGGGCCAGCGCGCCGAGGAGGGCGAAGGACAGCGCGGGGTGGGCGTAGTCCGAGTCGACGAACTGCACGAAGAAGGCGACGAAGAACAGGATCGCCTTCGGGTTGAAGAGACTGACCAGCAGCGCCCTGCGGAAGGGCCGCTCGCCGGGCCCGCCGGCCTCGGCCTCCCGTGCCGCGGGCTCCTCGCTCCGCGTCCGCCACATGGTCCACGCGGCCCGCAGCAGTCCCACCGCGAGCCAGGTCAGATACCCGGCCCCGGTGTACTTCACGATGCCGAACAGCACGGCGTTGGCCTGGAGCAGCGAGGCGACACCGGCCGCCGACAGGGTCATCAGCACCGTGTCCCCGCACCACACCCCGGCCGCGGCGGTGTACCCGGCCCGCACCCCGCGCCGGGCGGAGACGGACAGCACGTACAGGGAGTTGGGCCCGGGGAGCAGGACGATGAGGACCAGACCGGCCAGGTAGGTGGGAAGATCGACGACACCGAACATGACCAGGAGTGTCGCACGAAGGTACGACATTCCGGACCACGGTCCACCAGCCGGGACGGGCGCACCCGCGGACGGCCGCCGCCGGGAAGTGCAACGCGTGGACACCCGCCGACCGGGGGACGCGGCCCGGCCGGTCCGCACCCGGCCCGCGCCGCGGCCCCGGTCCGCCCGGTCCCCGGCCGCCAGGCCGGGTCCCGCCCCGGACCGAAACCCGTCAGGACCGGCGACCACCCGGACAGCCCAGCCCCAGCCGCAACCGGCCACCCCCCGACACCGGCCACCCGGCGGCACGGTCACTCCCGGCGAAGGCGTCCACCCCGGCTGGGCGAAGGCGGCCACCCCGGCGAGGGCGATGGCGAAGGGCAAAGAGCGAAGGCGCCCCGGTCTCAGAGCCGACGGCGGTCAGAACGCGTCCGAGGGCACATACGTCCCCCAGACCTCCCGCAGCGCATGGCACACCTCGCCCACCGTGGCGCGGGCCCGCAGGGCGTCCTTCATGGGGTAGAGGACGTTCTCGTCGCCCTCGGCCGCCTTCTTCAGGGCGGCGAGGGCGAGGTCCACCGCGTGCTGGTCGCGCTCGGCGCGGAGTGCGGCGAGACGTTCCGCCTGCTGGGCCTCGATGGCCGGGTCGACGCGGAGGGGCTCGTACGGCTCCTCCTCGTCGAGCTGGAAGCGGTTGACACCGACGACGACCCGCTCGCCGGAGTCGGTCTCCTGCGCGATGCGGTAGGCGCTGCGCTCGATCTCGTTCTTCTGGAAGCCGCGCTCGATCGCTTCGACCGCGCCGCCCATGTCCTCGACCTTCGCCATCAGCTCCAGCGCCGCGGCCTCGACGTCGTCGGTCATCTTCTCCACGACGTAGGAACCGGCGAACGGGTCGACCGTCGCGGTCACGTCCGTCTCGTGGGCGAGGACCTGCTGGGTGCGCAGCGCGAGGCGCGCGGACTTGTCCGTGGGCAGCGCTATGGCCTCGTCGAAGGAGTTGGTGTGCAGGGACTGCGTGCCGCCGAGGACCGCGGCCAGGCCCTGCACGGCGACGCGCACGAGGTTGACCTCGGGCTGCTGGGCCGTCAGCTGGACCCCGGCCGTCTGCGTGTGGAAGCGCAGCATCAGCGACTTCGGGTTCTTCGCGCCGAACTCCTCGCGCATCACCCGCGCCCAGATGCGGCGCGCGGCGCGGAACTTGGCGACCTCCTCCAGGATCGTCGTACGGGCGACGAAGAAGAAGGACAGGCGGGGCGCGAAGTCGTCGACGTCCATGCCCGCGGCGACGGCGGTGCGGACGTACTCGATGCC
>DASTDN010000239.1:0-6512 GCA_035710365.1 Streptomyces sp.
GCCGCGCTGCCCCGCTCACCGGCTGCCGCGCCCACCGGCTGCCGTGCCGACGCGCCGACGCGCCGGCACGGCAGCCGTCGGGGCCCGCTTGCGCCGGCCAGGCCGGCGGAAGCCCTTCCGGGACGGCAGCCGGAGCCCTCAGGTCACCGGTCACCGGCCGCCACGTGCCGTCCGACAAGGGCATCCGCCGGCTGCCGGCCGCCGACGGCCATCCGCCATCCGCCGGCCGCCCGCCCCTCGGCCTCACTGGCGGAAGGCTCCCGTCAAGCCTCCCGCCCGTCCCACCGAGTGGCCCCACGAAGACGTCTTTTCCGGCGATCGGATACAGTCCGCCGCGTGTCCGAAACCCAAACCCCAACCCCCAACTCGGCGCCGGGATCCCACTGTTCGGGATGCGGCGCGCCCTACGGCGAGGGCGTCTCCGGCTGGCCCCGCACCTGCCCCGCCTGCGGCACCGTGGCCTATCGCAACCCGCTCCCCGTCGCGGTGGCCCTCCAGCCCGTGTACGACACCTCCGGCACCGCACTGGTCGTCATCACACGGACCGTCGCACCAGCCGCCGGGGGCACCGCCCTGCCCGGCGGCTACGTCGACGACCACGAGGACTGGCGGCAGGCCGTGGTCCGCGAACTGAAGGAAGAGACCGGCATCGACGCCGAGGCCCGCGACGTGCGGCTCGCCGACGCGATGAGCTCACCCGACGGGCACCTGCTGCTCTTCGGCGTCCTGCCGACCCGGTCCGCCGAGGGCCTGCCGCCCTCCGCGGCCACCGACGAGACCGAGGGCTGGCACCTGCTGCGCCGGCCCGAGGAACTCGCCTTCCCGCTGCACACCGTGGCCGCCCACGCCTGGTTCGAGGGCCGTTACTGAGCCTGGTACCGGCCGAGACCGCGCAGGCGGACCGGGTGGGGAGGCTCGCACACGCCGTCCTCACCCTCCTGCTCGACGACGACGTCCCGCCCCTCCCGGCGGACCACGTAACGCTCGATCTCCGGCTCCTCCCAGCCGTCACCCGCGTCCGCCACGACGAGCCCGCCCCCGAGACGTCCGGGGGCGGGCGCCCACACCTCCAGCTCCAGATCCCGCCCCGCCCCCCGCACCGGAATCACCGCACCCGCGCGCGCGAACACCTGAATCCGTGACAGCGGCGCGTCCACCACCACCCGGGCCGGCCCCGCGTACGCCCGCTCCGTCGCCGTGTCGTACCACAGCCCCCGCGGCAACTGCACCGCCCGCCGCTCCACGCCCGGCGCGAGCACCGGCGCCACCAGCAGACTGTCGCCCAGCAGGAACGCGTCCTCGCAGTCGCGCAGCGCACGGTCCTCCGGCGCCGACCACCACACCGGCCGCACATAGGGCGCCCCGGTGCGCCGCGCCACCCGCGCCAGCGTCACGAAGTACGGCAGCAGCCGCCGCCGCTCCAGCAGCGCCGCGCGCGCGTGCCCCAAGACCTCGGCACCGAACTCCCACGGCTCCCGGCGCCCCGCCCGCGGACCCGCGTCCGTACGGAACAGCGGCAGGAACGCGCCGAGCTGGAACCACCGCAGATACAGCTCGGGCGACGGACTCCCGTCGAAGCCGCCCACGTCCGGCCCCGAGTACGGCACCCCGCACAGGCCGAGCCCCAGCACCAGAGCCAGCGACGCCCGCAGCCCCGGCCAGCCCGTCGCCACGTCGCCCGACCACGTTCCGCCGTACCGCTGCATGCCCACCCAGCCCGACCGCGAGACCACGAACGGCCGCTGATCCGGCACGCGCGTGCGCAGCGCCTCGTACGCGGCCCGCGCCATGCACAACGCGTACACGTTGTGCGCCTCCCGGTGGTCGCCGCCGCGCCCCTCCAGGGCGTGCCGCCCCGAACGCGGCAGGGTCGCCTCCCCGAACGCGGCGAACGACGTCGGCTCGTTCATGCCGTGCCAGAAACCGGCCAACCCGCGCGCGAGCCGCTCCTCGTACAGTCCGCCCCACCACGCACGCACGCGCGCGTGCGTGAAATCCGGGAACACCGCCTCCCCGGACCGCATCACACCGCGCACCACCCTCCCCGACGCGTCCCGCACGAACACGTCCCCGGCGCGCCCTGCGTCGTACACCGCGTCGCCCGGCGCCGCCCGCACCGCCGGATCCACGACGGACACCAGCCGGATCCCGTCCGCCCGCAGCTCCTCCGCGAGCCGTGGCAACCCGGCGGAACGCACCTCGCCGACGGTGAACACCCGGTGGTCGTCGTGGCCGGTGTCCAGGTGCACGGCGTCCAGCGGCAGACCATGCTCCCGGTGGTCCGCGACGATCCGCCGCACCTCACGCTCGCCGCCGAAGCCCCGGCGCGCGTGCTGGTACCCGAGCGCCCACGCGGGCGGCACCGCCGGCGCCCCCGTCAGGGACGCCCAGGCGAGCAGCACGCGCGCGGGAGTGCCCACCATCACCCAGCACCGCAGCGGCCCGCCGTCCGCGCGCAACTCGCTCGCACCCGCCCGGTCGTGCCCCGAACCGGCGCCCTCCTGCCCCTCCCGCAGCGTCACCGTGCCGTCCCAGGACGTGTCGTGGAAGACCAGGTGAGTGCCCGCGTCGGCCACCACCATCTGCACCGGCATCGTGACGTACAGCGGGTCGTCCCCCGGCCCGAAGGCACGGCCGGGATCCGTGTTCCACAGCCGGTACGTCCCGCCCCGCAGCCGCGGCCCCGACGCCCGGCCCCCCAGCCCGAAGAACCGAGCGTCCGCCGGAACCCGCGACCGCTGCATCCAGCGCGCCGGCCCGCCTCCCGCCGGTTCCCACCACCGCGGCGGCTCGTCACGGCGCAGCGTCACCCCGCCCGGCGTCCGCACCTCGATCGCGCCGCGACGCGAGACCACGACCGTCATCCGCTCGGACACCACCCGCCAGCCGCCGTCCTTGTCCGGCTCCAGCAGCGCCCGCGGATCCGGCTCGGGACAGCGCCCGGCCAACGCGTACGACGGCTCGGGACCGGCCCCGTCCCAGCCCCAGAAGACCGCCCCGTTCGTCGCCACCACGATCCGCAGCTTCGACCGGTCGAAGCGCAGCACACCCCCGCCGGGCCCGGGCGCCGCGCCCCGCACCGAACCCGGCACCCGGGCGCGCTCGGCACCCCGCGGCGGCAGCCCCGCGGCGTCCGCACGCCGCCTGCGCCACGCCGCCCGCACGGTACGCAACCCCTGGGCCACCCCCGCCGAACCGACCGCCTTCACCGAACGCACCAGGTCACGACCGTTCATGCTGCTCAGCCTGCCATTGCGGGACCCTCGGGGGTGACGCGACGACGTGTCGTTCAACTTCCGTTCACTCGTGTTCGGGCCACATCTTCACGAGGCGGACTATGTGGGGCACACCCTGGTATTGAAGTCGATCACATGGCATCGTCCGTACCAGCCGCGTCACGCGCACACCCCAGCACGTGCGCGGAGGACGCACACGACGCGCACAGTCCGGGAGCCGCCCCATGCCGACCCTGAACCCCCAGCCGCTCTGGCAGCCCGATCCGGAACGCATCGCCCAGGCACAGGTCACCAGATTCCAGGCCTGGGCCGCCGCCCATCACGGCGCCCCCGCCGAGGGCGGCTACGCCGCTCTGCACCGCTGGTCCGTCGACGAGCTGGACACCTTCTGGGAAGCCGTCACCCAGTGGTTCGACGTCCGCTTCACGACGCCCCACGCGCGCGTGCTGGCCGACCGCGCCATGCCCGGCGCCCAGTGGTTCCCCGGCGCCACCCTGAACTACGCCGAGCACGCCCTGCGCGCCGCGGACACCCGCGCGGACGAACCGGCCCTCCTGCACGTCGACGAGACCCACGAGCCCCGCCCCGTCACCTGGGCCGAGCTGCGCCGCCAGGTCGGCTCCCTGGCCGCCGAACTGCGTGCCCTCGGGGTGCGGCCCGGCGACCGCGTCAGCGGCTACCTCCCGAACATCCCGCAGGCCGTCGTCGCCCTGCTCGCCACGGCCGCCGTCGGCGCCGTGTGGACGTCCTGCTCGCCCGACTTCGGGGCCCGCAGCGTCCTCGACCGCTTCCAGCAGGTCGAACCGGTCGTCCTGTTCACCGTCGACGGCTACCGCTACGGCGGCAAGGAGCACGACCGCCGCGACATCGTCGCCGAACTGCGCAGCGAGCTGCCCACCCTGCGCGCCGTCGTCCACATCCCGCTCCTCGGCACCGAACCGCCCGGGGGCGCCCTGGAGTGGACGGCCCTGACCTCGGCGGACACGGCCCCCGTCTTCGAACAGGTCCCCTTCGACCACCCCCTGTGGGTGCTCTACTCCTCCGGCACCACCGGCCTGCCCAAAGCCCTCGTGCAGTCCCAGGGCGGCATCCTCGTCGAGCACCTCAAGCAACTCGGGCTGCACTGCGACCTCGGCCCCGAGGACACGTTCTTCTGGTACACCTCCACCGGCTGGATGATGTGGAACTTCCTCGTCTCCGGCCTCCTCACCGGCACCACGGTCGTCCTCTACGACGGCAGCCCCGGCCACCCGGACACCGGCGCCCAGTGGCGCGTCGCCGAACGCACCGGAGCCACCCTCTACGGCACCTCCGCGGCGTACGTCATGGCCTGCCGCAAGGCCGGCGTGCGTCCCGCGCGGGATCACGACCTGAGCAGGGTGCGGTGCGTGGCCACCACCGGCTCACCACTGCCGCCCGACGGCTTCCGCTGGCTGCACGACGAGGTCCGCGACGACCTGTGGATCGCCTCCGTCAGCGGCGGCACCGACGTGTGCTCCTGCTTCGCCGGAGCCGTCCCCACGCTCCCCGTGTACGTCGGCGAACTGCAGGCTCCCTGCCTCGGCACCGATCTGCAGTCCTGGGACCCCGCCGGCGAGCCCCTCGTGGACGAGGTCGGTGAACTGGTGGTCACCAACCCCATGCCGTCCATGCCCATCCACTTCTGGAACGACCCCGACGGCAGCCGGTACCACGGCAGCTACTTCGACACCTACCCCGGCGTGTGGCGGCACGGCGACTGGATCACCGTCACCCCGCGCGGGTCCGTCGTGATCCACGGCCGCTCCGACTCCACCCTCAACCGCCAGGGCGTCCGCATGGGCTCCGCCGACATCTACGAGGCCGTCGAACGCCTGCCCGAGATCAAGGAATCCCTGGTCATCGGCATCGAGCAGCCCGACGGCGGCTACTGGATGCCCCTGTTCGTGCACCTCGCCCCGGGCGCCGTCCTCGACGAGGCACTCCTGGACCGCATCAAGCGGACCATTCGCGAACAGCTCTCCCCGCGCCACGTCCCCGACGAGGTCATCGAGGTCCCCGGCGTCCCGCACACCCTCACCGGCAAACGCATCGAGGTCCCGGTCAAACGCCTCCTCCAGGGCACCCCGATCGAGAAGGCCGTCAACCCGGGCTCCATCGACAACCTCGACCTCCTCCACTTCTACGAGGATCTGGCCGCCAAGCGCTCCTGACCGTCGCGGAGGGAGCGGACGCCCGCACACACAGACGGACTTCGCCGGGCCACCGGCGGAGTCCGTCCCCTTCACCCGCCCCGGCACCACCCGCCCGCACCCCCGTTGTCAGTGGCACCGATTACTGTGAGTGAGCATTGATCGACTGCGCACAGGGGGAAACATGGCGCCCACCGACCGCCGGACCATGCGACGCGTTCTGAGCCGCGAGATCGCCGGCACCATCGGTCTGCTGACCGACGAGCACGACTTCCGCACCATGCGGCGCTACCGCAGCTTCATCTTCGACGACCACATCACCTACCTGCGAGAAGTGGAGGCGCTGCTGAGGTCCCGGGCCATCCGCGGCGCCGTCACCACGGTCGCCCTCTTCGACCCGGCCGAGTACGAGGAGTTCTGCCGCGACACCGGCCTCGACCCCGACCGGCCCGTCAGCCGGGCCCGGTTCACCGCCGAAGTCGCGGCCACCGGCCCGTCCGTGCCCTACGACGGCCGGCCGCTCACCGACCTCCTGCCCGACCTCGTCGACGCGGCCGTACGACAGGCCACCTGGGAGTACGCGAGTACGCTCCTCGCCCGGGCCGGCACCTGCGCCACCTGCGGGGAGGACATCGGCCGTGCCGCCTTCGTCCGCGCCTCGGAACTGCTCCTGCGCATCCTCGAAACCTCGCGCAGCGGCGACCGGCACCTCGTGTGCAGCGTCTCAGGCCCTCCGGAGACACTCCTCGCGGCCCTGCGTGCCGACGACGCCGCCGACGGCTCCACCCACCTCGACGAGGCGGAGGCCCTCGAATTCACCACGGTCCTGGCCCTCGGCCTGACCCGCCACCACCCCGGCGGAATCGTGATGCGCACCAGCGCACCCGGCACTCCCGACCACATCTACGGCTGGCGCCTGCGCGGCGACGGCCTGGAACCCCTCACCGCGGGTGAGGTCTTCGACGCCTACTGCACCGACGTCGAAACGGGAGACCTGATCGGCCCCGAGTCCGGCGTCGACTACCGAGAGCCGCCCGACCTCGGCGACCCCGGACCGGCGACCCCGGGACACCACCACCGGAAGGGCTGAACCGGAGCGGGGCGC
>DASTDN010000240.1:0-2469 GCA_035710365.1 Streptomyces sp.
GGTCCCGTCACGCCCGGCCGGGTCAGCAGCCACGCCAGCGCGGCCTCGCCCGGCGCCACGCCGTGCTTGTCGAGCAGGTCCTCGTAGGCCTGGATCTGCGCGCGTCCCGCCGGGTCGGCCAGGATCTCGGCCGCCCTCCCGGAGGTCCGACGGGCGCCCTCGACCCCCTTCTTGAGGACGCCGCCGAGCAGCCCGCCGTGCAGCGGCGACCAGGGGATGACACCGAGGCCGTACTCCTGCGCGGCCGGGACGACCTCCATCTCGGCGCGGCGTTCGGCGAGGTTGTAGAGGCACTGCTCGCTGACGAGCCCGATGGTGCCGCCGCGGCGGGCGGCGGTCTCGTTGGCCTGGGCGATCTTGTAGCCGGGGAAGTTGGAGGACCCGGCGTAGAGGATCTTGCCCTGCTGCACCAGGACGTCCACGGCCTGCCAGATCTCCTCGAAGGGAGTGGCCCGGTCGACGTGGTGGAACTGGTAGAGGTCGATGTAGTCGGTCTGGAGCCGCTTGAGCGACGCGTCCACCGCGCGCCGGATGTTCAGGGCGGACAGCTTGTCGTGGTTGGGCCACGGCTCGCCGTCGGCGGCCATGTTCCCGTACACCTTGGTGGCGAGGACGACCCTGTCGCGCCGCTCCCCGCCCTTGGCGAACCAGTTGCCGATGATGGTCTCGGTACGGCCCTTGTTCTCGCCCCAGCCGTACACGTTGGCGGTGTCGTAGAAGTTGATGCCCGCGTCCAGGGCCGCGTCCATGATGGCGTGGCTGTCGGCCTCGTCGGTCTGCGGGCCGAAGTTCATCGTGCCGAGGACGAGGCGGCTGACCTTGAGTCCGGTGCGTCCGAGCTGCGTGTACTTCATGGTCCCTAGCCAACGGCCTGGAGGGCGTTCTGGGCAAGCACCCGAAGGGCCGGGTTGCCGGCACGCCGGCGGCTGCCGGGGCGCGGACGGTCAGCGGGCGGGTCCGCCCTCGTACGTCTCTCCCAGCCCCCACCCCTGGTGCATCGCGTCCGCGAAGGCCGCCGCGACGAGGTGTTCGCCGCTCGCGTTGGGGTGGGTGCCGTCGTACGTGTCCCTGTGGATGTCGTACGCGGGGGAGGTGGACGCGAGGAGCAGGGGCGAGCGGGGTTCGTCCAGTTCGGCGGCCGTCTTGGCGAGGAGTTCGTTGAAGCGGGCGACCTGGGTGGCGAAGGGGGTGTCGTGCTCGGCGCGGACGTTGGGGATCACCGGCAGCAGCACCATGCGGATGCGGGGCTTCGCGGCCCGCGCCTCGGTGATGAACCGGACGGTGTTCTCGGCCGTCTGCTCGGCGTCCGTGTAGAAGCCGAGGTCGATGAGGCCCAGGGAGACCAGCAGTATGTCCGCGCGTGTCGTGCGCACGGCCTCCCCGATCAGCGGGGCCATGTGCAGCCAGCCCTCGCCCCAGCCGGCCAGGTGGGCGCGGGGGAAGTCCGGGTCGGCGTACGCGTACGACGTGGGGGCGTCGGCCGACTTGTCGTACAGGGTCTCGCGCGGGCCCACGAAGGTGAACGGGCCGCCGTACGTCGCGCACAGGTGCCGCCACAGGCGGTGCCGCCAGGTGTGTTCGCCCGCGCTGCCGATCGTCATGGAGTCACCCACGGGCATGAACCTGAGCATCCGCTCATCATGGACGATGTCCCCGGCCGCCGGTGACCCGCCCCCGGTGTGAGTCCGGCCACGCCGTATCCGACCTGCCCCGGGCCGTCCCGCGTGAACGGGCCCCCGGGATGGCAGTCTTGGCCCATGCAGTCTTGGGGCACGCGCCGACCGCTCGCTCTGCTCGCCGGGGTTCTCCTCGCGGGCGCCCTCGCCGCGCCCGCGTCCGGCGCGGACGGCGACGACGGGTTCACGATCAGGGACCCGCGCATCACCGAGTCCAGCGGGCTCGCCGCGTCCCGGCAGCACCCCGGCGTCTTCTGGACGCACAACGACCAGGACCGGGGCGCCTTCCTCTACGCCGTGGACGGCCGCACCGGCGAGACGGTCGCGACGATCACCCTGACCGGCGTCGGCACCCCCCGCGACGTCGAGGCCATCGCCGTCGGCCCTGGGAACCGCCTGTTCGTCGGCGACATCGGGGACAACGACGGCGTGGTGTGGGACCACGTGTGGGTGTACGAGCTGCCGGAACCGGCCGAGCTGAAGGACCAGTCGGTGCGTGCCACGCAGTACGTCGTGAAGTACGCCGACGGCCCGCGGGACGCCGAGTCGATGGTCGTCCACCCCAAGACCGGCCGCGTGTACCTCATCGACAAGCAGGAGGAGGGCGGGCACCTGTACGCGGGCCCGGCCGACCTGTCCGCCTCCGGCACGAACGTCTTCCGCCCCACCGCGCCCGTCGACCTGTGGGCCACGGACGCGGCACTGTCCCCCGACGGCCGCCATCTCGCCGTACGCGGCTACTTCGGCGGCATCTGGTACGACTGGAACGGCGGCGAGCCGAAGCGGCGCGGCC
>DASTDN010000241.1:0-7865 GCA_035710365.1 Streptomyces sp.
ACGGCCCCGCGAAAGCCCGCGGGGCCGTCGCACGCCGGGCGCCGGGCGGGCCGGTCCGACCGGCCCGCCCGGCGCTTCGCGTTCCCCGGGGCGCGTCAGAGGCGGTGCGACTTCAGCGCCATGTGCAGCAACAGCCTGTCCTCGCCGTCGTCCAGGTCGAGGCCCGTGAGCTTTTCGACGCGGGACAGGCGGTAGTAGAGGGTCTGGCGGTGGATGCCCAGTTCGGCGGCGGTGCGTCCGGCCTGGCCGGCGCGGTCGAGGTAGACCTCGGCGGTGCGGGCGAGGTCGCGGTGGGCCGGGGCGAGGAGCGGGCGGACCGAGGGGTCCGGGGGCGTGCCGGCGGGCAGGGCCGTGAGCAGGCGGTACGGGCCGATGGCCGCCCAGTCGGCGACCGGGCCGAGCCGGGGTTCGGCGAGTGCCGCGCGGGCCGCCGCCGACGCCTCCCGCCACGCCGTGCCCAGTTCGGCGAGACCCGCGCGGGCGGTGCCGGTCCCCGCGGCCACGGCCCGTCCGGCACCGTCGCGGCCGCCGCGCGCCCGCTCCAGCAGCCGTACGGCCGCCGCCGTGGCGGGGGCGGTGACGTCCGGCGAGCGCAGCCGGACCAGCAGCGCGAGGCAGACCTCGGCCGGGCCCCACGGCACCGTGCACAGCGCGGTCGCGCCCTGCACCGTACGCACCGACGGGGCGTCGTCGGGGTCGGCCGACGGCCAGGGCGCCACGCACACCACGGTGTGCAGCGCGTCCGCGCGGGCGCCGAGCGCGGTGCGCAGCTCGGCGCCCGCCATGTCGCGCTGCCAGTCCCGCTCGGCGGTGAGCACCGCCCGCAGCTCCCGGGTGAGGTCGGCGCCGTGCTGGGCCTCGTCGGCGAGCAGCGCGCCGATCCGGGCCGCCACCCGCATGGCCGCGGTGAGCTGCGGCTCGCCGGGGCCGGGGTCGCCGTCCAGCAGCCAGACGTAGCCGAGGACGACGCCCCGGTGGCGTACCGGCAGGCAGACGCGCCCCCGGTAGACGCCCGCCTCCGTGCTCGGCGGGATGCGGACCGGGCCCGTCGCGCGCGTGATGCCGAAGCCCTCGAACCAGGCGCGGACCGCTGCCGTGGAACGGCGCGTGAGGATGGAGCGGGTGCGGACCGGGTCCAGGGCGGAGGGGTCGAGGTCGCCCTCGTCGTCGTAGGCGCCGAAGGCGATCAGCTCGAAGTCGCGGTTCTCCAGCGTCGCCGGGGCTCCGAGCAGCTCGGAGATCTCGTCCACCAGCTCCTGGTAGTCACCCCTGTGTCCGGACGTCACCCGGGCATTGTGCCCCATCGCCCCCCGGTATTCAGACATCTGTCTGAGATCCGCGGCACGGATGCGTGACAGGTGTCGATGGCCGAGGATCGAAGCGGTCCTTAGGTTTCACGGTGGTTCTCCGTGCCGTTCCCGGATCGTCGGGGCGCGGCCATCCCGCTGTCTGTGGAGGTGCCCCGTGCTGGGTCCCGTGATACTCGCCGCGTCGCGCAGTGACCGGATGCGACGCCTGGTCTCGGCGGCCCCCGTGACCAAGCAGGTCGTGGACCGTTTCATCCCCGGCGAGACCGTCGACGCGATCCTGCCGGTGATCGAGGACCTCACGGGCAACGGCCTGGAGCTGACGATGGACGTCGTCGGCGAGGACATCACCACCCCCGGCCAGGCCGACGCGGCCCGCGACGCCTATCTGGAGCTGATCGGCCGGCTGCGGCCGCTGGAGCTGGGCCCGCGCGCGGAGATGTCCGTGAAGCTGTCCATGTTCGGCCAGGCGCTGGACGGCGGGCACGAGCTGGCCCTGAAGAACGTCCGCCCGGTCGTCGAGGCCGCCGCCGAGATCGGCACCACGGTCACCCTGGACGCCGAGGACCACACCACCCTCGACTCGATGTTCGCGATCCACGAGGAACTGCGCCGGGACTTCCCGCAGACGGGCTGCGTCATCCAGGCGTACCTCTTCCGCACCGGGGCCGACGCCCGCCGTCTCGCCGCGAGCGGCAGCCGGGTGCGGCTGGTGAAGGGCGCGTACAAGGAGCCCGCCGAGGTCGCCCACCAGGACCGGCACGAGATCGACAAGGCGTACGTCCGGATCCTGCGCACCCTGATGGCGGGCGACGGCTACCCCATGGTCGGATCGCACGACCCGCGTCTCATCGCGATCGCCCAGGACATCGCCCGGGCCGCCGGGCGCACACTGGACGAGTACGAGTTCCAGATGCTGTACGGCATCCGCAGCGACGAGCACCTGCGACTGGCCGCCGAGGGCCACCGCATGCGCGTCTACACGGCCTACGGCACCGACTGGTACGGATATTTCATGCGAAGGCTTGCGGAGAAGCCCGCGAACCTGCGGTTCTTCCTCCGCTCGATGGTCAGCAAGGGCTGAGCCCAGCCACCGCTCCCACCGCTCAACAAGGAGTTACGGAACTTATGGACGCTGTGACCCAGGTCCCCGCCCCCGTCAACGAGCCGGTGCACGGCTACGCTCCCGGCTCGCCCGAGCGGGCGCGTCTGGAGGCCAAGCTCAAGGAACTGGCCGAGAACCCGGTCGACCTGCCCTGCACCATCGGCGGTGAGCGGCGGATGGGCGGCGGCGAGGCCTTCCAGGTCGTCCAGCCGCACAACCACAAGGCCGTCCTCGGCACCTTCCGGCACGCCACGCAGGCCGATGCCCAGGACGCGATCGACGCCGCCCTCGCCGCCGCCCCGGCCTGGCGCGCGATGGCCTTCGACGACCGCGCGGCGATCATCCTGCGCGCCGCGGAACTGCTCGCCGGGCCGTGGCGCGAGACGATCGCCGCCGCCACCATGCTGGGCCAGTCCAAGACCGCCCAGCAGGCCGAGATCGACGCGGCCTGCGAGCTGATCGACTTCTGGCGCTTCAACGTCCACTACGCGCGGGGCATCCTCGCCGAGCAGCCCCCGGCGAACTCCCCGGGCGTGTGGAACCGCCTCGACCACCGCCCGCTGGAGGGCTTCGTCTACGCGATCACGCCGTTCAACTTCTCGGCGATCGCGGCCAACCTGCCGACCGCGCCCGCGCTGATGGGCAACGTCGTGGTGTGGAAGCCGTCCCCGACGCAGACCTTCGCCGCCGTGCTGCTCATGCGGCTGCTGGAGGAGGCCGGTCTGCCCAAGGGCGTCATCAACCTCGTCACGGGTGACGGCGTCGAGGTCTCCGAGGTCGCGCTGGCCCACCGCGACCTCGCGGGCGTCCACTTCACCGGGTCGACCAAGACCTTCCAGTACCTGTGGAAGACGGTCGGCAACAACATCGAGAAGTACCGGACCTACCCGCGCATGGTGGGCGAGACCGGCGGCAAGGACTTCCTCGTCGCGCACCCCTCCGCCGACCGCGCGGTGCTGAAGACGGCGCTGACCCGCGGCGCCTTCGAGTACCAGGGCCAGAAGTGCAGCGCGACCTCCCGCGCCTACATCCCGGCCTCGATCTGGAACTCGGGCTTCAAGGAGGAGTTCGCGGCCGAGGCCGACGGCATCACCATGGGCGACGTCACCGACCTGTCGCACTTCATGGGCGCCGTCATCGACGAGCGTTCCTTCGCCAAGAACAAGGCCGCCATCGACCGCGCCGAGGAGGACGCGGCCTGCCGCATCATCGCGGGCGGCTCCTACGACGACTCGGTGGGCTACTTCGTCCGCCCGACCGTCATCGAGTGCGACGACCCGGAGAACGAGGTGTTCCGCACCGAGTACTTCGGCCCGATCCTCGCCGTGCACGTCTACGACGACGAGAAGTACGACGAGATGCTGACGCAGATGGAGTCGGTGTCGGACTACGCGCTGACCGGCTCGGTCATCGCGAACGACCGCGCCGCCGCCGCGTACACGATGGAGAAGCTGCGCTATGCGGCCGGCAACTTCTACATCAACGACAAGTCGACCGGTGCCGTCGTCGGCCAGCAGCCCTTCGGCGGCGGGCGGGGCTCCGGCACCAACGACAAGGCCGGCGCCCCGCAGAACCTGATGCGCTGGACCCTGACCCGCGCCATCAAGGAGACGCTGGTCCCGCCGACCGAGTACGGCTACCCGCACATGGGCTGACGCCCCGCGGGCGCCCTCCGGGGCGCCCGTCACCGTCCCGCCCCCGGTTCCTGGCCCGCGCCAGGGGCCGGGGGCGTTTCCACGCGCCCCCGCGTGCGGGCAGCCCTGAAGGTTCACCGGGTCGGGGGGTTTCGCGGGCAGCCCGTCTCAGATAGTAGGAAGTCCCACTACTTGTGGAGACAGCGGCGTGGTCCTCGCCTACGTTTGTGGGAGCCGAACGTCTCGCTCGATCCAGCGAATGGCGGTCGTGAGCGTGCCCCGCGCAGGCCACCCCTGCGGCGCGTTCCCCGCCCCACCCGGCGTCTCGTACACCCCCTCCAGCGCTCCGTTGCACTCGAAGGAGTCGATGTCCCATGACCGAGACGACCGTCCGCCGCCGCGTCCGCCACGTGTCCCGCACGGGCGATTCCGACCGCAAGAACGCCGCAGCCGCCCTCCAGCGCGCCCTCGACCGCAGGGACAACGGCGGCGCCACCGGGCACTGAGCCCGTCCCCGGCGCCCGGGGCGCGGTGCGGTCGCGCCGCACCCCGAAGCGGCCGGCGCGTGCACCACCCGGTCGGGCGCCGGCACCGCCGGCCACCGCGCCGCGCCGCCCGAGCCCAGTCCGCATCGCGGACGGTCCGTGTCATCCCATGGGACGAAGAGTAGGGTGCCTGCATGTCTCGCAGCATCGATCTCGCAGTGATCCCCGGTGACGGCATCGGCCGGGAGGTCGTGACCGAAGGCCTGAAGGTCCTCTCCGCCGCCCTCCCGCAGGACGTGAAGCTGGAGACCAAGGAGTACGACTTCGGCGCCCGGCGCTACCACGCCACCGGTGAGACCCTCACCGACGCCGACCTCGACGCCCTGAAGCGGCACGACGCCATCCTGCTCGGCGCGATCGGCGACCCGTCCGTGCCGTCCGGCGTCCTGGAGCGGGGCTTCCTGCTCAAGCTCCGCTTCGCCTTCGACCACCACGTCAACCTGCGGCCGTCCAAGCTGCTGCCCGGAGTGGACACGCCCCTCAAGGGCGAGCCGGCCATCGACTTCGTGGTCGTCCGCGAGGGCACCGAGGGCCCGTACACCGGCAACGGCGGCACCATCCGCAAGGGCACCCCGCACGAGGTCGCCACCGAGGTCTCCGTCAACACGGCCTACGGCGTCGAGCGTGTCGTCCGCGACGCCTTCGCCCGCGCCCAGGCCCGCCCCCGCAAGAGGCTCGCCCTCATCCACAAGAACAACGTGCTGACCTTCGCGGGCCACCTGTGGACGGACGTCTTCAACCGGGTGGCGACGGAGTTCCCCGAGGTCACCACCGAGTACATGCACGTTGACGCGGCGACCATCTACCTGGTCACGCAGCCCGAGCGTTTCGACGTGATCGTCACCGACAACCTCTTCGGAGACATCGTCACCGACCTCGCCGCGGCCGTCTCCGGCGGCATCGGAGTCGCGGCCAGCGGGAACATCAACCCCAGCCGCGAGTTCCCGTCCATGTTCGAGCCCGTCCACGGCTCGGCCCCGGACATCGCGGGCCAGGGCAAGGCCGACCCCACCGCCGTGGTGCTCTCGGCCGCCCTGCTGCTGCGCCACCTCGGCCTGGACGCCGAGGCGACCCGCATCGAGGACGCCGTCGCCGCCGACCTCGCCGAGCGCGTCGGCCGCCCGGACCGCAGCACCTCGCAGATCGGCGACGCGCTCGCCGTACGAGTAGCCGGCTGACCCGCCGCCACTCGATCACCTCGAAGCCGCCGGGTCACCCGTACCCGGCGGCTTTCGCATGTTCGCCGCCGGGTGGGACCATCGACCCCCGGGCCGCATTCACGCCATTTCTTCCTCGGTGCCCGCGCGCGATAATCGGACGCGGAGCCGCGGTATGAGGGAATGCCCGGAGACCCCCCTGGTACGCGCCACTGGCCGTACCGGTGCGGGCGCGGCCCGTCACTACAACCGGTGAAGGACAGCAATCCATGACGACGCCCACGATCGAGCTCAAGCCCTCGGCAAGCCCGCTCGCCGACGCCGAGCGCGAGGCCATCCTCGCCAGCCCCGGTTTCGGCCGCCACTTCACCGACCACATGGTGACGATCAAGTGGACCCGGGGCCGCGGCTGGCACGACGCCCAGCTCGTCCCGTACGCGCCGATCTCCCTCGACCCCGCCACCACCGTCCTGCACTACGCCCAGGAGATCTTCGAGGGCCTGAAGGCCTACCGCCGGCCCGACGGGTCGGTGGCCACCTTCCGCCCCGGGATGAACGCCGAACGCTTCCGGCGCTCCGCGCGCCGCCTCGCCATGCCCGAGCTGCCCGCCGAGACGTTCCTCGCCGCCTGCGACACCCTCGTCCGGCAGGACAAGGCATGGGTGCCGGCGCACGGCGGCGAGGAGTCCCTCTACCTGCGCCCCTTCATGATCGCCACCGAGGTCGGCCTCGGTGTGAAGCCCGCGGGTGAGTACCTGTTCCTGGTGATCGCCTCGCCCGCCGGCGCCTACTTCCCCGGGGGCGTCAAGCCGGTCTCCATCTGGGTCTCGGAGGACCGGGTGCGGGCCGTCCCCGGCGGCATGGGCGACGCCAAGACCGGCGGCAACTACGCCGCGTCCCTGCTCGCGCAGGCCGAGGCCGCCCGCCAGGGCTGCGACCAGGTCTGCTACCTCGACGCCGTCGAGCACAAGTGGGTCGAGGAACTGGGCGGCATGAACCTGTACTTCGTGTACGGCGACAAGATCGTCACGCCCACCCTCACCGGCTCCATCCTGGAGGGCGTCACCCGTGACTCCCTGCTCACCGTCGCCCGCGACCTCGGCTACGAGGCCGTGGAGGAGCGGGTCTCCGTCGAGCAGTGGCAGCGCGACGCGGAGAACGGCAGCCTCACCGAGGTCTTCGCCTGCGGCACGGCGGCCGTCATCACCCCGGTCGGCACGGTCAAGCGGACCGGTGCCGAGTGGCAGCAGAGCGGCGGCCAGTGCGGCGAGGTCACCCAGCGCCTGCGCCGGGCCCTGCTCGACATCCAGCGCGGCACGGCCGAGGACCGGCACGGCTGGATGCACACGCTGGGCTGACGTCACGCACCTCGCTACGGTGCCGCCCCCGGGCCCCGGGCCCTCGGACCCGGAAGCCGGGGGCGACGCCGTTCCCGGCGCAGGACCCCCGCGTCCCCGCCCCTCTTGCCGCCGCCCCGCGCGACGAGACCGCGTCCGGTGCCTCCGCCGCGCCCCGCGCCCGCCGTCCCGCCCGCGAGTCGTACGCACGGTCGCGTCGGCTCCGTCCGGCGCGGGCCGAGTCCGCCGGGCACGGGCGGGCGCGTGCCCCGGTCCCGCGCGGCCCGCATCCTGAGACGCGGCGTGGACAGCGGCACCGCCTGTGCCAGACTGGCCGCGTGCTCTCGTTCGCCACGATGATTGGCAGCAGGCGCGCCGGTCCGCAGTGACCGCCACGTACGACCGGGTACGGGCGGACACCGTCGTCCTCGACCCGCGCGCAGACCTCTCGCACCCGCGAGGGGTTTTTCGCTTTTCTGGCCCATCCGCAGCCAACGGCGAGCGCGCGAGAAGACGTGCGAGGGCGGTGGAGCCGGTTATTCCGGTACGACCGAGACCCCATTTCTCAGGAGCCTTGAAGATCATGACCGCATCCAGCGACCTCGACGATTCCTTCCACGTCTTCGACACCACCCTGCGCGACGGCGCGCAGCGCGAGGGCATCAACCTCACCGTCGCGGACAAGCTGGCCATCGCCCGGCACCTGGACGACTTCGGCGTGGGCTTCATCGAGGGCGGCTGGCCCGGCGCGAACCCCCGCGACACCGAGTTCTTCGCCCG
>DASTDN010000242.1:0-5236 GCA_035710365.1 Streptomyces sp.
CCACCGTCCACGAGCGCCGACACCGCCGGACCGAAACCCACCTGCCGACGCAGATTCCGGTACCAGTACCCACCGTCCAGCACCCCCGCCTCCGCCACCCAGCCACCCGTGACGGTCGAGTAGAACGGCACCACCGGGGCCTGCGCGGTCACGGACCCGAGCACTTCGGCGAGGGTGTCTCGCACGTCCTCCACGTGCCGGGTGTGCGACGCGTAGTCCACCGCGATCCGCCGCACCCGCACGCCCTGGTCGTCCAGGGTCTCCAGGGCGTCGTCGAGGGCCTCGGCGTCGCCCGCGATCACCACCGACGCGGGGCCGTTGACCGCCGCGACCTCGACCCGGCCGGCCCACGGCTCCAGCCGGGCGGCCGCCTCCTCCTCGCTCAGCGCGACGGACGCCATGCCGCCGCGCCCGGAGAGCCGTGCGGCGATGGCCTGGCTGCGCAGCGCCACCACCTGGGCCGCGTCCTCCAGTGACAGCGCACCCGCCACACACGCGGCGGCGATCTCCCCCTGGGAGTGGCCGAGCACGGCGTCCGGGCGGACCCCCACCGACGACCACACCGCCGCCAGACCGACCATCACCGCGAAACTCGCGGGCTGCACGACGTCCACCCGGTCCAGCAGACCGGGGTCCGCGTCACCCCGCAGGACGTCCACCAGGGACCAGTCCACCCACCGCTCCAGGGCGGCCGCGCACTCGGCCACCCGCTCGACGAACACCGGCGAGGAATCCAGCAGCTCCCGCCCCATCCCCGCCCACTGCGACCCCTGACCGGGGAACACCCATACGACCCCGCCCGGCACGCTCCGGCCGGCCTCG
The DNA here is from genome assembly GCA_035710365.1 of Streptomyces sp. Lineage (GTDB taxonomy): Bacteria > Actinomycetota > Actinomycetes > Streptomycetales > Streptomycetaceae > Streptomyces. Next base: position 823 of record DASTDN010000242.1, read on the forward strand.
CCGCCGGTCACCACACCGGCCGCCGTCTCACCGAGCGCCAGCGCCCGCAGCCCGGCGAGTGCTTCCGTCCGTGAGCCGGCCACGACCACCGCGCGCCGGTCCAGCACCGCGCGGCCCGTCACCAGGGCCCCGGCCACGTCCGCCGGCGGGGCGGTCCCCTCCTCCACGAAGGAGGCCAGCCGCTCCGCCTGCCGGGCCAGCGAGGCCGCGCTCCGCGCCGACACCACCAGCGGCACCGCGCCCGTGGACGGCGGGGCAGATGTCTCCCCCGCGGGCGCCTCCCCGGCGGGCGTCACCCCGGTCGGCGTCTCCTCGGCCGGTGCCTCCTCCAGGATCAGGTGGGCGTTTGTGCCGCTGGCGCCGAAGGAGGAGACTCCGGCGCGGCGCGGGCGTTCGCCGCGTGGCCACGCGCGCGCCTCGGTGAGGAGTTCCACGGCGCCGGCCGACCAGTCGACCTGGGGTGTCGGCGCGTCCACGTGCAGGGTCGCGGGCAGTACGCCGTGCCGCAGCGCCTGCACCATCTTGATCACACCGGCGACGCCGGAGGCCGCCTGCGTGTGCCCGATGACGGACTTGACGGAGCCGAGCCACAGCGGGTGACCGGGGGTGCGGCCCTGTCCGTAGGTGGCGAGCAGGGCCTGTGCCTCGATGGGGTCGCCGAGCACGGTGCCCGTGCCGTGGCCCTCGACCGCGTCCACGTCGGCCGGGGAGAGCCCGGCACTGGCCAGGGCCTTGCGGATGACGCGCTGCTGCGACGGGCCGTTCGGCGCGGTCAGCCCGTTGGAGGCGCCGTCCTGGTTCACGGCGCTGCCGCGGACGACCGCCAGTACCCGGTGTCCGCGTTCCCGGGCCACCGACAGCCGTTCCAGCAGCAGGACGCCCACGCCCTCGGCCCAGCCGGAGCCGTCGGCGCAGGCGGCGTAGGACTTGCAGCGTCCGTCGAAGGCGAGGGCGCGCTGGCGGGCGAAGCCGACGAAGCCGCCCGGGGTGGCCATGACCGTCGATCCGCCCACCAGCGCCATGGAGCACTCGCCGCGGCGCAGCGCCTGCGTGGCGAGGTGCAGGGCGACCAGGGAGGAGGAGCACATGGTGTCGACGGTCACCGCGGGGCCTTCGAGGCCGAGGGTGTAGGCGACGCGTCCGGAGGCGACGCCGCCCGCGGTGCCGAGGGCGCGTTCCAGGCTGAGGAAGCCCTCGTGTCCGCTGAGGTCCGGCGCGTAGTCCTGGTGCACGACGCCGGCGAACACGCCCACGTCGCTGCCGCGCACCGAGTCGGGGTCGATGCCGGCGCGTTCGAAGGCCTCCCAGGACACTTCGAGGAGCTGGCGCTGCTGGGGGTCCATCGCCAGGGCCTCGCGCGGCGAGACGCCGAAGAATCCGGCGTCGAACTGCGCGGCGTCGTGCAGGAAGGCGCCTTCCCGTACGTAGGTGGTGCCGGGGTTGTCGGGGTCCGGGTGGTAGAGGCCCTCCAGGTCCCAGCCGCGGTCGTCGGGGAAGGCGGCGTAGACGTCGGAGCCCTCGGACACCACGTGCCACAGGTCTTCGGGGCCGCGGATGCCGCCCGCGTACCGGCAGGCCATGGAGACGATCGCGACGGGTTCCGCGGCTGCCGCGACGAGCGCGCCGTTCTCCTGCTGGAGCCGGGCGTTCTCCTTCAGCGAGGCACGCAGTGCCTCCACGATCTGCTCGTCTGGCGCCGCCATGGCCATCCTCCGGGACGTGTTCACGGGTGGTCAGCTCGTCTTGCCCAGGGCTCGTTGCACCAGGTCGGCAACGTCCATCGCGTCGATCAGTTCCGCGGCGTCGGTGGTGGTCCGCGCCGCGTCTCCGGGCGGGGCGGCGGTGTCCGCGTCCGCGTTCCGCCGTGCGGTCCCGTCTCCGTCCCCGGCGGTGCCGGTGCCGGTGCGGGCGAGGTCGAGGAGGGTGTCCAGCACGCCGGCTGCCCTGAACCGGGCGAGCGGTACGGACGCCAGGACGCGGCGGAGGTCGTCCTCGCCGCCGTCCGGGCCGTCGTCGGCCTCGCGGAGGAGTTCGGTGCGCAGGTGGCCCACGAGCGCCTCCGGGGTGGGGTAGTCGAAGATCAGCGTGGCGGGCAGGCGCAGCCCGGTGGCCCTGAGCAGGCTGTTGCGGAGGTTGACGGCGGCCAGCGAGTCGAAGCCGGCCTCCTGGAACGCCTGGCGGGGGCCGACGCCGTCCGGGCCGCTGTGGCCGAGGACCGTCGAGGCGTGGCCGCGTACGAGCCGGAGCAGTATGCGGTTCTGCTCGGTGTCGGAGACGGCCCGCAGGGAGTCCGCGAGGGAGGAGGCGGTGTCGCTGTTCCCGCTGTCGCCCTGGGCCGCGCCGAGTGCCGCGCCCGCCTCGGGCAGGTCGGCGAAGAGGGGGCTGCTGCGGACCGAGGTGAAGGCGGGCACGAAGGCGTCCCAGTCCATGTCGGCCACCGTCACGGCTTTCTCGTTGCCCTGGACGGCCTGCACCATCGCGGTGACCGCGAGCCGGGGCGCCATGGGCAGGACGCCGCGGCGGCGGAGCTGGGCGAGGGCGGCCTCGTCCGTGCCGACGCCGATGCCGTCGAGGGCGCCCCACGCGAGGGACGTCGCCCGCAGTCCCCGGGCGCGGCGCCGTTCGACGAGGGCGTCGAGGACGGCGTTCGCCGCGCCGGAGGGTCCCTGGCCACCGCCGCCCCACACGCCGGCGATGGAGGAGAAGACGACGAACGCGTCGAGCGGCGTGCTCTCGAACAGTCCGTCCAGCCACACCGCGGTGGCGACCTTCGCCGCGAACACCTCGGCGAGGTCGTGCGGGCCGGTGTCGTCGACGGCGCCGGTCCAGGTGATGTCGGCGGCGTGCACGACGGCCGTGACGGGCTGCTCCGGACCGGTCGCGGCGACCAGCCCCGCGATCGCGTCCCGGTCGGTGTCGTCGCAGTACTCGACGGTGGTGCCGAGGCCCAGCCCGGCGAGTTCGGTCCGCAGTTCCGGCACGCAGTGGGCGGGCGCGTACGCGGTGGTGGTGACGAGGAGCCGGTCGGCTCCGGCCAGCGCGAGCATGCGGCTGACGTGCCTGCCGAGTCCTTCGGCGCCGCCGGTGACCAGAACCGTGCCCCGGGGTTCCCACCGGCCCGCGCCGCCGGACGGCGGCGCGGGTTTGCGCACCAGGCGCCGCGCGTACACGCCGGAACGGCGGACGGCGAGCTGGTCCTCGCCCGTGGCGGAGTTCAGCACTCCGAGCAGGTACGGGGCCGTGCGCGGGTCCGTCGCGGCGGGCAGGTCGACGAGGCCGCCCCACCGGTCGAGGCGTTCGAGTGCGGCGGCGCGTCCGAGGCCCCACAGGGCCGCCTGCTCCGGTGCGGTGACCGTGTCGTGGATGCCGATGTTCACCGCGCCCCTGGTGAGGCACCACAGCGGCGCGGTGGTGCCGGTGTCGCCGAGGGCCTGGATCAGCGCGAGCGTGGCCGCCGTGATCGCGGTCGGGTCCACCGGGGCCGCCGGGTGCACCGGATCCACCGAGTCGGTCGAGCCCACCGGGCCCGTCGTGTCGGCCGGGTCCGTCGGGTCCGTGGTGTCGGCCGGGTCCGGTGGCGGCTCGGCGCCGCCCGTCCGCTCGTCCAGGGCGAACAGGGACAGCACGCCGGCCGGGTCGTGTCCGGCGAGGACACCGGTCAGCCGCTCGGCGAGCCGTTCCCGCGTACGGTCGTCCTCCCCCACCTCCAGCGAGAGCGTCGCCAGCCCGAGTCCCGCCAGTTCCTCCAGCAGGGCGTGGGCCGCGCTGCCGCCGCCGCGCGGTGCGGCCGGTACGACGACCAGCCAGCGGCCGCCCGGCGCGCCCGCGGCCTCGCGTCCGTGCGGCTGCCAGGTGACGTGGTAGCGCAGCTTCTCGACGGCCGAACCCTCCCGGCGTTTCCCGCGCCATCGCGCCAGCACGGGAGCGACGGCGGTCAGAGCGCTGCGCTGGTCGGCCGACGCCGGCTCCAGCAGTTCCACGAGGGCGTCCTCGTCCGCCCGCTCGACCGCGGCCCAGAAGTCGGAGTCCGCCTCGTCGCCCTGGCCGGCGGCGGTCGTCTCCGCTTCCTGGAGCCAGTAGTGCCGGTGGTCGAAGGCGTAGGTCGGCAGGTCCGCCCGGGCGGCTGCCGCACCGGCGGGCAGTACCGCCGCCCAGTCCACCGCGACGCCCCGCACCCACAACTCCGCCATCGAGACCAGCAGCCTTCGCAGACCACCCTCCCGACGGCGCAGGGACCCGGTCACCACCACCTCGGCCCGCGCCCCGTCAACGACCTCACTGATCGGCTGAAGCAGCACCGGATGGGCACTGACCTCGACGAACACCGCATGCCCACCGTCCACGAGCGCCGACACCGCCGGACCGAAACCCACCTGCCGACGCAGATTCCGGTACCAGTACCCACCGTCCAGCA
>DASTDN010000243.1:0-2504 GCA_035710365.1 Streptomyces sp.
ATCGACGCCCGCCACCCGGCGCTGCTCACCACCCTCGCCAACCATCCCGGCATCGGGTTCCTGCTGGTGCGCAGCGCCCGGCACGGCGGGGTGGTGCTCGGCGCGCACGGCGCGGAGATCCCGCTGGCCGAACTCGACGACAGAACGGGGCCGCTGGCCGGTTTCGGTGCGGGCGCCGCCGACGCCGTGCGCCGCACGCACTCCTTCCCGCGCACCGCCGACATCATGGTCAACTCCTTCCACGACCCGGCCGACGGGGAGGTCCTCGCGTTCGAGGAGCAGATCGGGTCGCACGGCGGCCTCGGCGGCGCCCAGCAGAAGGCGTTCCTGCTGTCGCCGCTGACCCTGTCCCCGGCGTCCGGCGACGAGGGCCCGCCGGCGGGCGCCGAGCAGGTCCACCAGGTGCTGCGCCGCTGGCTGCGCGAGTCCCGCGACGGCGCGGCACTGCCGCCCGCGCCGCCCGGACGGAACGCGGCCTGAGACCCCCGCGCGGACCGGTCCGCCCGCCCTCCACCCGGCGTGCGCCGGTCTTGCGGGTGCGCGCGGCCCGAGTGTGATCGGATGGGGGCCACGGAACCCGGCAACGGGCCCACACGCGAAAGGACTCATCGTGGCTACCACGCGCTCCGCACACACCGTCTGGGAAGGCACCCTGCTCGAGGGCAACGGCGTCGTCGCCTTCGACTCCTCCGGCGCGATCGACGCGCAGCCGGTGACGTGGGCGTCCCGCAGCCAGGAGGCCAACGGCCGGACCAGCCCCGAGGAGCTGATCGCCGCCGCCCACTCCAGTTGCTTCTCGATGGCGTTCTCCCACGCCCTCGCCCAGGCCGGCACCCCGGTCACCAAGCTCGTCGCCTCGGCGGACGTCACCTTCCAGCCGGGTGAGGGCATCACCGGCATCCACCTCACCGTGGAGGGCACCGTGCCGGGCCTGGACGAGGACGCGTTCCTCGCGGCGGCCGAGCAGGCCAAGGTCAACTGCCCGGTCAGCCAGGCCCTGAAGGCCGTGCCGATCACCCTGACGGCGAAGCTCGCCTGACCTCGCGTCACCCTCGCGGCGCGCGGCCCGTCCACCGGCGGACCGCGCGTCCGCGCGCTCAGTAGCTCTCGCGGTACCGCCGCAGGATCTTCTTCGTGCGGTCCGTCGACGCGGCGAGCGCCGACATGTGGTCCAGCACCTCCAGGTGCACGGCCACCTCGGTACGCGAGTCCAGGTACAGGGCGCCGGTCAGGTACTCCGAGAACACCATGTCCGGCAGCTCCGGCTCCGCGAACCGGAACAGCGTGAACGGCGCGTACGTCCCCGGATGCGGGCCCGTGTCGAACTCGGCGACCTGCAGCGTCACCCGGTCCCGCTCGGCGAACTCCAGCAGCCGTTCGAGCTGGGCCCGCATGACCGAGCCGTCCGGGCCCACCGGACGCCTGAGCACCGTCTCGTCCATCACCACCCACACGTGCGGCGGGTCGGGCCGGTCCAGCAGCCGCTGGCGCTCCATGCGCAGCGCCACATGGCGGTCTATCAGATCGGGGCCGGAGGGACCCTGGCCTATGGTGCCGTCCTCCATGACGGCACGCGCGTACGCCTCGGTCTGGAGCAGGCCGGGCACGAAGTGCGGCTCGTAGCTGCGGACGATGCGCGCGGCACCCTCCAGGCTCACGTACATGCTGAACCAGTCCGGCAGCACGTCGTGGTAGCGCTGCCACCAGCCCGGCCGGTTCGCCTCCTCGACCAGTGAGACGAACGCCGTGATCTCGGCCTCGGACACGCCGTACACCGACAGCAGTACCTGCACGTACGGGATCTTCAGCGTGACCTCGGCGGTCTCCATGCGCCGCACCGTCGCGGGCGCCACCCGCAGCACGCGGGCCGCCTCCTCGCGCCTGAGCCCGGCCGCCTCCCGCAGTTCCTGCAGGCGCTTGCCGAGCACCACCTGACCCACGGTGGGTGCGGGCCGCCGCTCGCTCACCGTCACGCCTCCCTAGGACCGAATACGCGTGCAGTGTGACACGGCCCCCCGCAGGCGTCCCAGTGCGCGCCTGGAACGGCCCGTCGTACGAGGCCCGTTCCGTACCGCGTGCGGGACGGCACCGCCATTACCCGGGGGGTAATCGACCGCACGCGCCGCGGCGGCGATCGTGGACGCACCGGGACCCGGCCGGCGCACTCCGGCCGGGCCCCGGGCCCCGGCGCTTCCCCCACCACCCCGACGACCCGACGGAGGATGATTCGTCATGTCCGCGACCCAGCTCGCCGTACTCGCCCGCACCCCGGAACCGCGGCGGATGCTGCGCCGTTTCCTGGCGCTCGACGCGGTGGTGACCGGCGCCAACGCCGTCGCCTACCTCGCCGTCTCCGGCCCGCTCGGCCGCTTCCTCGGCGTACGCCCCGGGCTGCTGCTCGTCCTCGGCGCCTTCCTCGCCCCGTACGCGGCGGCCGTGGCCCTGACCGCCTCCCGGCCGGAGCCGCCCGCCCTCGCCGTCCGGGCCGTCGTGGAGGCCAACCT
>DASTDN010000244.1:0-6563 GCA_035710365.1 Streptomyces sp.
TTTCCGGTCATGACGATCAAGGACATTCCCGAGGAGTGGGAGATCCGGGCGACGGACACCCCCTTCCGGGGCAACAAGACCTCCGTCCGCACGGACGACGTGGTCATGCCCGGCGGCACGGTCGTCACCCGCGACTACCAGGTCCACCCCGGCTCGGTCGCCGTCCTCGCCCTCGACGCCGCGGACCGCGTGCTGGTGCTGCGCCAGTACCGCCACCCCGTGCGCCACAAGCTGTGGGAGATCCCCGCGGGACTGCTCGACGTCCCCGGCGAGAACCCCCTGCACGCCGCCCAGCGCGAGCTGTACGAGGAGGCCCACGTCAAGGCCGAGGACTGGCGCGTCCTGACCGACGTGTACACCACACCCGGCGGCTGCGACGAGGCCGTGCGGATCTTCCTCGCCCGGGGGCTGTCCGAGGCCGAGGAGGAGCGCTTCGAGGCCGAGGACGAGGAGGCCGACATGGAGCTGGCGCGGGTTCCCGTCCAGGACCTCCTGCGCGGGGTGCTGGCGGGCGAGCTGCACAACAACTGCCTCGTCGTCGGGGTGCTGTCGCTGGTGGCCGCGCGGGCCGGCGACGGCCTCGACGCGCTGCGCCCGGCGGCGGCACCCTGGCCCGCGCGGCCCTTCGAGGCCTGAGACCGGCCGGACCCGCGGCGGACGCCGGCCCCCGCGCGGGCCGGGGTCCGCGCCCCTGCCCGTACCCCGCTGTCCGACCATCGGCTGATCCGGTCGAGGGACGCGTTCGCCGTGCTCCACACGGTTCGTCGCAGAGCGTGAACTAGGCTCTGGGCAGGCCCGGTCCGCCAGTCCCGGCGGGCGCAGGTGTGTGCGGGAGGACGGGAGTGTGGCCCGTGACGGATCAGGCAGTGGACGCAGGCGGCGCGCAGCAGCCGTCCGGACACGCTGCTGCGGAAGGTCTCTTCCTGGGCCGCGCACGGGAGTTGAAGGAGCTGCGCGCCGACATCGAGCGCGCGGGCCTCGACACCATCGCCGGGCGCAAGGCGCCCCGCGCGCGCGTGCTGCTCATCGCCGGCAGACCCGGCTCGGGACGCACGGCACTCGCCGGGGAACTCGTCCGGCAGGTTGCGGAGCGTTATCCGGACGGGGTGCTGCGCGCCCGCCTCAGCGAACCCGACGGCACGCCCGTGCCGACCGGCCGCACCGCACGCGAACTCCTCACCGCCCTCGACGTGACCGCGCCGCCCGGAGCGGACGACGACGACCTCTCCGAGGCCCTGCGCGACGCCCTCGCGGACCGCAGGGCGCTGCTGCTGCTCGACGACGCGGCCGACGCCGAACAGGTCGACGCCCTTCTCCCGGACACCCCGGACTGCCTGGTCGTCGCCGTCGCCGAGGGCCCGCTGACCGGCATCGCCGACGTCCGGCCCTGCACCCTGGGCGGCCTCGACACCACGTCGGCCGTGGAACTGCTCTCCCGCTACACCGGCTCGGTCCGCGTCACGGTCGACCCGCGCGCCGCCGAGGACCTGGTCGAGCTGTGCCAGGCCCACCCGGCCGCGCTGCGGCTGGCAGGCGGCTGGCTCGCCGCCCGGCCCAACGCCGCCGTCGCCGACCTCGCCAAGCAACTCCACGCCGAGGGCGACGAGGGCACCCCCCTCGCACGGGTCCTCCGGCTCGTCTGCGCCGCGCTGCCCGGCCCCGCCGACCGCACCCTGCGACGGCTCTCACTCGCCCCGGCCGGGCTGGTCGACCCGCACACCGCCTCCGCGCTCGCCGGCTGCTCGGTCGGCACCGCCCGCACCGCCCTGGACGGCTTCACCGCCCTCGGCCTGCTGCGCGCCGTCGCCTCGCCGCAGCCGCAGTACGAGGTGCCGGGCTGTCTGCACCCCCTGCTGGGCGCCCTCACCGCCGCCCACGACCGCCCGGCCGACATCCAGTTGGCGCGCGCCCGCATGCTGGAGCGGACCGTACGGCTGCTCCAGTCGTGCCGCGCCATCACCGAGACCGACAGCCCGCACGCCCGCGAGAAGCTCCTCGGCATGCCGCGCTCGCTGCGCTTCCCGACCCCCCGCGCCGCGGCCGACTGGCTGCGCCGGCGCCGTCCCGCGCTGCTCGCCTCGGCCCGCCTCGCGGTGGCCGACGGCGAGCTGGACACGCTGGCCAGGCGCCTGATGTCGCAGTTGATCCGCGCGATGGTCGCGCACTTCGGCACCCAGGCCGCCGCGGCCGACCTGTACGGCATCCACCGGCTGGTCCTCGACGTCGCCGAACGCCGCGGCCTGCCCCGCGAGCAGGCCGCCGCGCTGCTGAACCTCGGCGACCTCGACGCCCGTACCGGCCGCACGGCCCAGGCCCTGGCGCGTTACCGGGCCGCGCTGGACGCGGGCCGTGCCGCCGACGACCCGTACGCCACCGGCCGCGCCATGGAGTCCGTGGGCGGCGCCCACCTGGAGCTCGGGGACTACGACCGGGCCGCCGACTGGTTCGGCCGCGCCCTGGCCCAGCGGCTCGCCCGGGACGAGCGCGCCGAGGCCGCCAGGCTCTACGGCCGGATCGGCACCGCGCACACCCGCGCCGGGCGCCACGGCGAGGCCGTCCGGCAGTGGCGGGCCGCGGTCGCCGGGCACCGCAGGAGCGGCGACGTGCCCGCCTACGCCCACGCGCTGAGCGAACTCGGCCATGCCCAGGAGTGCGCGGGCCACGTCGAGGAGTCGCTGCGCACCTGCCAGGAGGCCGTCGAATGGGCGCGCCGTGCGGAGGACCCGCAGCTCCAGGCCGCGCTGCACCTCAGGCTCGCCGAGACCCTGGAGCGCCTCGGCGACCCGGCCGCCGCCGGGCTGCACCGGGGCGCCGCACGGCGGATGCTGGAAGAGGAACTCCAGGAGAGCGCGCCGGAGCCGCGTCAGGAACAGGAACAGGAAACCGAGTGCGAACGGGAACGCCGGGCGCCCTCGGCCGAGGGCACCGCCCGGGAGGCCCCCGAGGTGTCCGGGGCGCGCGGAGTGCCCGCGGCGTACGGGGTCCCCGGGGCTCCCGGGGCCGTGGACAAGCCGGAGGTCCCCGCGCCCGCCACGGCTCCCGCGGCGGGCGAACGGGCCTCCGCCGCGCCGGAAACACGGGCTTTCGGGCCCCGAAAACAGTCCGGACAGCCGGAATACGAAGCTAGCACCTGCGAATTCCGCAGTGCGGCCGCTGCAGATTGATGCAATGGAAGGCTAGACAGCGGGAACACCTTCATTAAACTGGCTCTGCCGCACGTTCTCCTGCGGTCCTCCCGGTGTGCCCGCGCATGTCCGGGTATGTCATGCAATACATCCTTCCCCCAGAGCCAAGGACCGTGATCGACGTGAAGGTCGGCATCCCCCGCGAGGTCAAGAACAACGAGTTCCGGGTGGCCATCACCCCCGCCGGTGTGCACGAGCTGGTGCGCCACGGGCACCAGGTCGTCGTCGAGCGCGGTGCGGGCACCGGCTCCTCGATCACGGACGACGAGTACGTCGCCGCCGGCGCGCAGATCCTCGGCACCGCCGACGAGGTCTGGGCCGCCGCCGACCTGCTGCTGAAGGTCAAGGAGCCGATCGCGGAGGAGTACCACCGCCTCCGCAAGGACCAGACCCTCTTCACCTACCTCCACCTGGCCGCGTCCAAGGAGTGCACCGACGCCCTGCTGGAGTCCGGCACGACCGCGATCGCGTACGAGACGGTCGAGCTGCCCAGCCGCGCGCTGCCGCTGCTGGCCCCGATGTCCGAGGTCGCGGGCCGCCTCGCCCCGCAGGTCGGCGCCTACCACCTGATGCGCGCCAACGGCGGCCGGGGCGTGCTGCCCGGCGGTGTCCCCGGCGTCACCCCGGCCAAGGCCGTCGTCATCGGCGGCGGCGTGTCCGGCTGGAACGCCACGCAGATCGCCGTCGGCATGGGCTTCGAGGTGACCCTGCTCGACCGGGACATCAACAAGCTGCGCGAGGCCGACCGGATCTTCGGCACGAAGGTCAAGGCGATCATGTCCAACTCCTTCGAGCTGGAGAAGGCCGTCCTCGACGCCGACCTCGTCATCGGCGCGGTGCTCATCCCGGGTGCCAAGGCCCCCAAGCTCGTCACCAACGAGCTGGTGTCCCGCATGAAGCCGGGAAGTGTCCTTGTCGACATCGCGATCGACCAGGGCGGCTGCTTCGAGGACTCCCGCCCCACCACGCACGCCGAGCCGTCCTTCACGGTCCACGAGTCGGTGTTCTACTGCGTCGCCAACATGCCCGGCGCGGTGCCCAACACCTCCACCAACGCCCTCACCAACGCCACGCTGCCGTACATCGTGTCGCTGGCGAACAACGGCTGGGTCGAGGCCCTGCGCCGCGACGCGGCCCTCGCCAAGGGCCTCAACACCCATGACGGCAAGGTCGTCTACAAGGAGGTCGCCGAGGCGCACGGCCTCGACCACATCGAGCTGACCTCCCTGCTCGACTGACCCCGCGCGGGGCGGATGGACGGCGGCCCGGCGGCGATCGGCGGTCAAGCCATCAAGCCATAAAGGCGATACGTCAACACCGGCCGTCAAGCCCGTTCATCCGGCCGGACCTTGCCCGACAAGGTCCGGCCGGATGTGTGTATGGTCACTTTGCGGCTCTCGGTCAACTCGCCTCGAACGTGACCCTTCAACCGATTCGCACACCGGCACATCCTGCCGTGCGACGGCCGTACGCCCTTGACAGAGGGATGTTTCCTTGCCGACACATCCGGCCGGGTCCGGCGGATTGTGTTGCTGCGGACGCCCGACACGCCATAGAGTCGCCAACCGTCGGCATGGTGCCACGCTGACCTGTCTAGAAGTTTCCTGGTCACCAAGGAGGTAAGACGACTTGTGAATGAGTCGACATTTACTCCCGGGGGTGGTCAACCAGGAATGCCTGCACGGGACCAGGGTCCCGCGGGGTTCGAGGCTGTCGGCTCCGTCGCAGTGCGCACCTTCGCAGCCCACCGGAGTCACCAGACGACAGGGGTGACTCAGCCAGCACACCAGAGCATGGATGGCCATCACGTGAACGCCATGGCCGGCGACGGAAGTGGCGCGCCCCACAACCATTTCGCCGCCTACGACGAACTGCCCGAGGGGCACTTCTACGACCCCGACGCCGAGTACGAGCCCGATCCCGAGTACGCGGCGACGCTCGCGCCCGACGCGGCCCGTCAGCGCCGTGAGCGCATCGGTCCGACCGGACGCCCGCTGCCGTACTTCCCGATCCCGGGCCCGCTGACCGACCACGGCCCCGCGAAGATCATCGCGATGTGCAACCAGAAGGGCGGCGTCGGCAAGACGACGTCGACCATCAACCTGGGTGCGGCGCTCGCGGAGTACGGACGCCGGGTCCTCCTGGTCGACTTCGACCCCCAGGGCGCGCTGTCGGTCGGACTGGGTGTCAACCCGATGGAACTCGACCTGACCGTCTACAACCTGCTCATGGAGCGGGGCATGGCGGCCGACGAGGTGCTGCTGAAGACGGCGGTCCCCAACATGGACCTGCTGCCCAGCAACATCGACCTGTCGGCGGCCGAGGTGCAACTGGTCTCCGAGGTCGCCCGCGAGTCGACGCTGCAGCGCGCCCTCAAGCCCCTGCTGCCCGACTACGACTACATCGTGATCGACTGCCAGCCCTCGCTCGGCCTGCTCACGGTCAACGCCCTGACGGCCGCGCACAAGGTGATCGTGCCGCTGGAGTGCGAGTTCTTCGCGCTGCGCGGTGTGGCCCTGCTGACGGAGACCATCGAGAAGGTCCAGGAGCGGCTCAACCCGGAGCTGGAGCTCGACGGCATCCTCGCCACGATGTACGACTCGCGCACGGTGCACAGCCGTGAGGTCCTGGCGCGTGTCGTCGAGGCGTTCGACGACCACGTCTACCACACGGTCATCGGCCGCACGGTGCGCTTCCCGGAGACCACGGTCGCCGGCGAGCCCATCACCACGTACGCCTCCAACTCCGTCGGCGCCGCCGCCTACCGCCAGCTCGCCAGGGAGGTGCTCGCCCGGTGTCACGCCGAGTGAGTCTGCCGGGGGCCGACGAACTCTTCCGTACGACAGGGGGGATGGCGCTCCAGGCCTCGACCCCCCGGCGCCAGGCGGGCGGCGAGCCCCGGGTGCCGCCTCCCGCGGGGGAGAGCGACCCGGCGGCGCCCGCCGAGGACGCGCCCCAGTCGGTGCCCGCGCAGGGCGGCGACGGGACGGGTCCGGAGCACGTGGCGGCGGACGCGGAACCGGCCGACGCCGAGTCCCGCAGCCGCACCGGCGCCGTGGGCGCCACGCGCCGGCCGGCGCCCGCCTCGGCCGCGGAGTGCTCCTCCGAGGATGCGGACGCGGGCGCCGAGGAGGACGGCTCGGCCGCACTGTCCCCGACCGGATCGCTCTCCCCCGCCGGCGCCGGTACTCTCGGCTCGCCGTTGGCCGGCCTGCGCGGGGACGAGGACTGGAGCGCCATGCCCCCGGTCGTACGGAACAGCTCGTCGGCCCCGGGCAGACTCACTCGGCGTGACACCGGGCGAGCACCTCCCTGGCGAGCTGACGGTAGGCGGCCGCGCCCACGGAGTTGGAGGCGTACGAGGTGATGGGCTCGCCG
>DASTDN010000245.1:0-5651 GCA_035710365.1 Streptomyces sp.
AGAGTGAGGCAATACCAAGGGCCGAAAAACGCTCTCATCACCGTGCGAGCGCCAGAACTCCCGGAGGCATCCGGAGGTTCGTTTTCCCCTGGACGAAGGACAAAGGAGTCGCGGGTGTCCAGCTCCGACATCTTCATCGGCGAGACCATCGGTACCGCCACACTCATCCTGCTCGGCGGCGGCGTCTGCGCCGCCGTCACGCTGAAGGCCTCCAAGGCCCGCAACGCCGGCTGGCTCGCCATCGCCTTCGGGTGGGGCTTCGCCGTCATGACGGCGGTGTACATCGCCGCGCCGCTGTCCGGCGCGCACCTCAACCCGGCCGTGACGGTCGCGCTCGCCATCAAGGACGGCGAGTGGGGCGACGTGCCGGTCTACTTCGCCGGCGAGTTCCTCGGCGCCATGATCGGCGCGGCGCTGGTCTGGGTGGCGTACTACGGCCAGTTCCTCGCGCACCTCACCGACCCGGAGATCGTCGGCGGGACCGCCGCGCGGGGCAGCGCCGCCAAGTCCGTCGAGGCCCGGGAGAAGGGCGCGGGCCCGGTCCTCGGCATCTTCTCCACCGGCCCGGAGATCCGTAACCCGGTGCAGAACCTCCTCACGGAGATCATCGGCACGGTGGTGCTGCTCCTCGCGGTCCTCACCCAGGGCCTGAACGCCGAGGGCAACGGTCTGGGCGTGCTGGGCGGCCTGGTCACCGCGCTCGTGGTGGTGTCGATCGGCCTGTCCCTCGGCGGCCCGACCGGGTACGCGATCAACCCGGCCCGTGACCTCGGTCCGCGCATCGTGCACGCGCTGCTGCCGCTGCCCAACAAGGGCGGCTCCGACTGGTCCTACGCCTGGATCCCGGTGGTCGGTCCGCTGATCGGCGGCGCGATAGCCGCGGGCATCTACAACGTCGCCTTCGCCTAGAAGAAGCGCTTCACCCGTCCGGGTGAGACGCACCGAAACTCTCGGCGCACGCCGTACGTAAAGCCCCATAACCACGGAACTTCCAGGAGCTAACTGTGACCGACGCCCACACCGCCGGGCCCTTCATCGCCGCCATCGACCAGGGCACGACCTCCAGCCGCTGCATCGTCTTCGACCGCGACGGACGCATCGTCGCCGTCGACCAGAAGGAGCACGAGCAGATCTTCCCCAAGCCGGGCTGGGTCGAGCACGACGCCACCGAGATCTGGACGAACGTCCAGGAGGTCGTCGCCGGCGCCGTCGCCAAGGCCGGCATCACCCGCGACGACATCAAGGCCATCGGCATCACCAACCAGCGCGAGACGACCGTGCTGTGGGACCGGAACACCGGTGAGCCCGTCCACAACGCCATCGTCTGGCAGGACACGCGCACCGACGCCCTGTGCAAGGAGCTGGGCCGCAACGTCGGCCAGGACCGCTTCCGCCGCGAGACCGGCCTGCCGCTGGCCTCCTACTTCGCGGGGCCCAAGGCCCGCTGGCTGCTCGACAACGTCGAGGGCCTCAAGGAGCGCGCCGAGGCGGGCGACATCCTCTTCGGCACCATGGACACCTGGGTCATCTGGAACCTGACCGGCGGCGCCGACGGCGGCCGGCACGTCACCGACGTCACCAACGCCTCCCGCACCATGCTGATGAACCTCCACACCATGGAGTGGGACGACAAGATCTGCCAGTCCATCGGCGTCCCCCAGCAGATCCTCCCCGAGATCCGCTCCTCCGCCGAGGTCTACGGCGAGATCACCGGCGGGCGGCTCGGGGAGCTGCTCGGCGGCATCCCGGTCGCCTCCGCGCTCGGCGACCAGCAGGCCGCGCTGTTCGGCCAGACCTGTTTCGCCGAGGGCGAGACCAAGTCGACGTACGGCACCGGCACCTTCATGGTGATGAACACCGGCGACAAGATCATCAACTCGTACAGCGGGCTGCTGACCACCGTCGGCTACAAGATCGGCGACCAGAAGACGGTCTACGCCCTGGAGGGCTCGATCGCGGTCACCGGCTCGCTGGTGCAGTGGATGCGCGACCAGATGGGCCTGATCTCCACGGCCGCCGAGATCGAGACGCTCGCGCTGTCCGTGGAGGACAACGGCGGCGCCTACTTCGTGCCGGCCTTCTCCGGCCTCTTCGCCCCGTACTGGCGCTCCGACGCGCGCGGCGTGATAGCGGGCCTGACCCGGTACGTCACCAAGGCGCACCTCGCGCGCGCCGTGCTGGAGGCCACCGCCTGGCAGACGCGGGAGATCGCCGACGCCATGACGAAGGACTCCGGGGTGGAGCTGACGGCGCTCAAGGTCGACGGCGGCATGACCTCCAACAACCTGCTGATGCAGACGCTCGCCGACTTCGTGGACGCGCCCGTGGTGCGCCCGATGGTCGCCGAGACCACCTGCCTCGGCGCCGCCTACGCCGCCGGACTCGCCGTCGGCTTCTGGAACAACACCGAGGACCTGCGCGCCAACTGGCGCCGGGCCGCCGAGTGGACCCCCGCCATGGACGCGGAGAAGCGCGACCGTGAGTACAAGAGCTGGCTCAAGGCCGTCGAGCGGACCATGGGCTGGCTCGAGGACGAGGAGTAAGAACCCGACATGACCATTCAGTCCACCCTGCGGTCCGTGCCCGCCCTGGGCACGCGGCCGGCCGGCGGCTCCCACCCGAGCCGCGCCGAGACGCGGGAGCAGCTCGCCAGGGCGTCGTACGACCTTCTCGTGATCGGCGGCGGCATCCTGGGCATCTCCACCGCCTGGCACGCCGCGCAGGCCGGCCTCAGGGTGGCTCTGGTCGACGCCGGCGACTTCGCCGGCGCCACCTCCTCCGCCTCCTCCAAGCTGCTCCACGGCGGTCTGCGCTACCTGCAGACCGGCGCGGTGAAGCTGGTGGCGGAGAACCACTTCGAACGCCGTGCGGTGTCCCGCCGGGTGGCCCCGCACCTGGCGAACCCGCTGACGTTCTACCTGCCCGTGTACAAGGGCGGGCCGCACGGCGCGGCGAAGCTGGGAGCGGGCGTCTTCGCGTACTCGATGCTGTCGGCCTTCGGGGACGGCGTCGGGCATCTGCGGACGCCCGCCAAGGCCGCGCAGGACGTGCCCGAACTGCGCACCGACAACCTCCGGGCCGTGGCCGTGTACGGCGACGACCAGATGAACGACGCGCGGATGGCGCTGATGACGGTCCGCGGGGCCGTCGGCGCGGGCGCGGTCGTGCTGAACCACGCCGAGGTGACGGGCCTGCGCTTCACCCTGGGCCGGGTGACCGGCGCGGAGCTGCGCGACCGGCGGTCGGGCGAGGAGTTCGGGGTGAACGCCCGGCTGGTGCTGAACGCGACCGGCCCCTGGGTGGACCACCTGCGCCGCATGGAGGACCCGAAGGCGGCGCCGTCGATCCGCCTGTCGAAGGGCGCCCACCTGGTCCTGAGGCGGACCTCGCCGTGGAAGGCGGCGCTGGCCACCCCGATCGACAAGTACCGCATCACCTTCGCCCTGCCCTGGGAGGACATGCTGCTGCTGGGCACGACCGACGAGGAGTTCGAGGGCGACCCGTCGGAGGTCGCCGTCACCGACGCCGACGTCACCCAGATACTCGACGAGGCCGCGTTCTCCATCCGCGACCAGCAGCTCGACCGCGGCCTGATCACGTACTCCTTCGCCGGTCTGCGGGTGCTGCCGGGCGGCCCCGGTGACACCGCGAAGGCCAAGCGCGAGACGGTGGTGTCCGAGGGCCGGGGCGGGATGCTGTCGGTCGCAGGCGGCAAGTGGACGACGTTCCGCCACATCGGCCGCACGGTGATGCGCAAGCTCCAGGAGCTGCCGGGCCGTCCGCTGGGCGAGGACTTCGAGCCGATCTCGGAGCTGCCGAAGAAGCTGCCGCTGCCGGGGGTCGCCAACCCGCGCGCGGTCGCCCACCGGCTGCTCGTGGACCGTCCCGCGCCGGGCCCGAGGATGGCCGCCGACACCGCCCGGCACCTGGCCACCCACTACGGCTCGCTGGCCTTCGACATCGCCCGCATCGCCAACGAGAACCCGCAGCTCGGCGAGCGCGTCCACCCCGACGCCCCGGAGATCTGGGCACAGGTCGTCTACGCCCGGGACCACGAGTGGGCCGAGACGGCGGACGACGTGCTGCGCCGCCGGACGACGCTGACGATCCGCGGCCTGGCCACGGACGAGGTGCGCGGGAAGGTCCAGGACCTGCTGGACGGCAAGTAGCCGTCCCGGGAGGGCGCGGTCTCCGCACCGGCGGAGCCGCCCCCTCCCGTCGTGCCCCGCGGGAGCCGCGGATCTCTCCCGGAGCGAACGCGCCGCGGGTGTCCGGGGCCGGTGACCGGGGCAGTGATGGGGCACCGCACCCGTGCAAGGGGGATGCGGGTGACCGCGCGCCACGCCGTAAGGTTGGGGCGTACGTGAGGGGCACGTCGGAAGGAGGCGCTGGGTGATCGAGCTCGAGGGGGTTCCCGAGCTGATCGACCCGGTCATGGTGGCCGCGTTCGAGGGCTGGAACGATGCCGGCGACGCCGCCTCCACCGCGGTCGCGCATCTGGAACGGGAATGGAAGGGCGAGGTCTTCGCGGCGCTGGACGCGGAGGACTACTACGACTTCCAGGTCAACCGCCCCACGGTGTGGATGGACGCGGGCGTCCGGAAGATCACCTGGCCGACGACCCGGCTGTCCGTGGTGCGGGTCGGCGGGGACAAGCCGCGCGATCTCGTCCTGGTCCGGGGGATCGAGCCGTCCATGCGCTGGCGCTCGTTCTGCAACGAACTGCTGGGCTTCGCCCACGAGCTGGGCGTGGAGCTGGTGGTCGTGCTGGGCGCCCTGCTGGGCGACACCCCGCACACCCGGCCCGTCCCGATCAGCGGGACGACCTCCGACCCGGACCTGGCGCGCCGGATGGACCTGGAGGAGACCAAGTACGAGGGCCCCACGGGCATCGTCGGTGTCCTGCAGGAGGCCTGCACGCACGCCGGTGTCCCGGCCGTGTCGCTGTGGGCGGCCGTCCCGCACTACGTGTCGCAGCCGCCGAACCCGAAGGCGACGCTGGCGCTGCTGAACCGGCTGGAGGACCTGATCGACGTCCGCATCCCGCTGGGCGAGCTGCCCGAGGACGCGCGCGCGTGGCAGACGGGCGTGGACCAGCTCGCCGCCGAGGACAGCGAGGTCGCGGAGTACGTGCAGACGCTGGAGGAGGCCCGGGACACCGCGGAGCTGCCGGAGGCGTCGGGCGAGGCCATCGCCCGCGAGTTCGAGCGGTACCTGCGGCGCCGGGACGGCTCCGGGCCGACGGGCCCGGCCGGGCACGCCACGGCGGACGGCGGCGACGGCCCTCCGGGGGCGCCGTACCTGCGGGACAACCCGAGCGGTCGCACGCGGCCCCCGAAGCCGCCGAAGGCGGGCGGCGGCCCGGACGACGAGGAGTCGTCGGAGGACTGAGCGGCCACGGGCCCAGACGGACGAAGGGGCGGTGCGCTTCCGGCGCACCGCCCCTTCCCACATGTCCCGCCCGCCTACAGGGCGACTCCGAGCAGCGCGTCCACCGCTCGGGAGACCACACCGGGCGCGCCCGCGTCGGTGCCGCCCGCGGTCTGCTGGAGGTCCGTCCAGCGGTCGACCGCGGCGAGCGCCGCCGGGGCGTCCAGGTCGTGCGCGAGGGCCTCGCGGATCTCGTCCACCAGCGCCTCGGCGGGCGGGCC
>DASTDN010000246.1:0-22474 GCA_035710365.1 Streptomyces sp.
TCTCGTAGCTGGTCACCACGAGGCGCGTGCCGCGAAGAGCTCGCTCACTCATGAATCGTGCCTCCCGGGCTTGTCGCCCACAGGACAGGTGTCGCTGTCGTCGTCATCCGGTCAACGTCCGGTCGGCGGTAAAGATTCCCGATCCGAGTCCCGTTCCGGGTCGTGCGTCGCCGTCGTAGCCGCCCCTTGTTGTACCCACCAGCGCCCGGTTTATCACATCTGCCAGGAGATGCGACACAGCGTTCCGGCACCTTTGACGCGCAGTAACGGTACGCCAGGCAGGCCAAACGCGTACACTACCGCCCTTTCGCTTCCAGTGCTAAATCCGCTCGGGAACGGGGTTGCCCGCGTCGCCGATCGCCCGCCGGAGGGGCACGCGCGCGAGCAGCAGGAAGCCGATGACGAAGAATGCCACGAGCGAGACGATCGCGTCCCGGTAACTGCCGGTCAGCTGGAAGGTGAGCCCGAACAGCAGCGGCCCCAGCCAGCTCATACCGCGGTCGCTGATCTCGTACGCCGAGAAGTACTCGGCCTCCTTGCCGGGCGGCACCAGGTGGGAGAACAGGGAGCGGGAGAGGGCCTGGCTGCCGCCGAGGACGAGACCGATGCAGGCGGCGAGCACGAAGAACCAGGCCGGCTCACCTGCGGGCAGGAAGTATCCGGCCGTCAGCGTCGCCGTCCACGCGACCAGGGAGCCGAGGACGGTGCGCTTGGCGCCGTGGGTGCGGGCCAGGCGGCCGAGCAGCAGGGCGCCCGCCACGGCCAGCACCTGGACCAGCAGGATGGCCGCGATCAGCGTGGACTGGCCGAGCCCGAGTTCCTCCGAGCCGTACACCGAGGCCTGGGTGATCACGGTCTGGATGCCGTCGTTGTAGACCAGGTACGCCAGCAGGAACGACAGCGTCAGGGGGTGGCGGCGCATGTCCCGGAGCGTGGCGGCCAACTGCCGGAAACCGGAGAGCGCGGGGGCGGGGCCTCCCGGGGCGGTCGCGGTGCGGCGGTCGCGCAGGGCGCGCAGGGGAATGAGGGCGAAGGCGCCCCACCACAGGCCGGCCGACGCCAGGCAGACGCGGACCGCCTCGCCCTCCGAGAGGCCGAAGCTGTCGTGCGCCGAGTAGAGGACCAGGTTCGCGACCAGGACCAGGGCGCCCGCCGCGTAGCCGAAGGCCCAGCCGCGGGAGGAGACCGCGTCGCGCTCCTCGGGCGTGGCGATCTGCGGCAGGTAGGAGTTGTAGAGCATCATCGCCACGGACTGCGCCGCGTTCGCGACGACCAGCAGGAGGCCGCCGAGCAGGTAGCGCTCGCCGGCGAGGAAGAACATGCCCGCCGTCGCGGCGGCCCCGGTGTAGGCGGCGGCGCCCAGCAGGGGCTTCTTGCGGCCGGTGCGGTCGGCGACGGCGCCCGCCAGCGGCATCGCCAGCACGGCGACGATCACCGACAGGGACACGGAGTACGCGAAGAAGGAACCGGCCCGCACCGGGACGCCCAGCGGGTGCACGAAGCCGTCCGCGTCCGCCGCCGACTCGGCGACCGACGTCAGGTAGGGGCCGAGGAACACGGTGAGCACGCTCGTCGAGTAGACGGAGCACGCCCAGTCGTAGAAGTACCAGCCGCGCTGTTCGCGCCGCCGTGCGGAGGTCTCGTCGGCCGCCTCCGCCCGCACGGTGTCGGTGCCCACCCGTGCCCTCGCTTCCCCGTGAAGGTGCCGCGCGAAGGTGCGGGGCAGGGGCTCAGGCCCAGACGCCGCGGTCCTCCATGACCTTGCGCAACGTGTCGATGTGATCGGTCATGATGCCATCCACGCCCAGGTCCAGGAGCCGGTGGATGCGATCGGGGTCGTTGACCGTCCACACGTGTACGTGCAGTCCACGCGCGTGTGCGGACCGTACGAAACGGGAGTCCGCCACCGGGACGCCCGACTGCGACTCGGGTACCTGCACGGCCACGGCCGGGCGGTGCGGCGCCACCGGGAGTCCCCAGGAGCGGAGCCGCAGACCGAGCACGCCCCGGGTGCCGTACGAGGTGGCCAGGCGCGGGCCCGCCAGCCGCCGCGCACGCGCCACGCGCGCCTCGGAGAACGAACCGACGCAGATCCGGTCCCAGGCGCCGGTACGCGCGACGAGGCGAAGGAGGGGGAGCAGGGCGGGCCCGCTCTTGACGTCGACGTTCCACCGGGTGTCGGGGAACATCTCCAGCAGGTCCTCGAACAGGGGCACCGGTTCCTCGCCCGCCACGCGGGCCCGGCGGACCTCGGCCCACGGAAGGGCGTCGATGCGGCCCGCGCCGTCCGTCACCCGGTCCAGGGTCGCGTCGTGGAAGGCGACCAGCCGGCCGTCCCGGGTGACGTGCACATCGGTCTCCAGGTAGCGGTAGCCCAGTTCGACGGCGTTGCGGAACTGCCGGGCGGTGTTCTCCAGGCCGTCCGCCGCGCCGCCCCGGTGGGCGAACGCGATCGGGCCGGGATGGTCGAGGTAGGGGTGGCGTATCGGCGGGCGCGCGGTCACCGGGGAAGTATCGCGCGCCCCGGTCGCCCGGCGGCAACGACCGTGCCGCTCCCCGGGTGCGGCGGGACGGCGAAGGCGCGCAGGAAGAGCTGGGCGAGCGGGCCGATCGCCAGCGCGTACAGCAGGGTGCCGACGCCGACGGTGCCGCCGAGGGCGAAGCCGGTGACGACGACGGTGATCTCCACCGCCGTACGCACCAGGCGCACCGACAGTCCCGTACGCCGGTTCAGGCCCGTCATCAGGCCGTCGCGCGGTCCCGGGCCGAACCGTGCCGCGATGTACAGGCCGGTCGCCGCGCCGTTCAGGACGATGCCCGTGACCAGCAGCGCGACGCGCGCGGGCAGACCGTGGGCCTCCGGGAGCACGGCGAGGGCCGCGTCCATCGCGGCCCCGATCACCAGGACGTTGGAGACGGTCCCGAGACCCGGCCGCTGCCGCAGCGGTATCCAGAGCAGCAGCACCGCCGCGCCGACGACCGTCAGGACCACGCCCATCGACAGCCCGGTCTGCCCGGCCAGGCCCTGGTGCAGCACGTTCCACGGCTCCAGGCCGAGCCCGGAGCGAACCAGCATGGCCGAGCTGGCTCCGTACAGGGCGAGACCGCCGTAGAGCTGGATCAGGCGCCGGGTGAGGTGCCGCGGTCCAGGAGAGTCGGGGCGCCCGGTCCGCCGGGGCCGTCTGACGAACAGCATGTATCCCCCTGAGGTGGTGGTAGTGGCCTGCCGCATGACACCCTGTGGCGTGGATGGAGAGGTCATCCATGGCCAATCCGGGGAAGGTGGACTGATTTACATGGCTCAGTGGACCTCGGCGATGGGGGCTGCGCAGCTCGCCCGGCTGCTCGGCTCGCAACAGGACCGTCCCGCCGGACCGGGCACCCGCCGCCCGCCCGCCTACCGCGCGCTCGCCGACGGCATCCGGCTGCTGGTGCTGGAGGGGCGCGTGCCGGTCGCCGCCCGGCTGCCCGCCGAGCGCGAGCTGGCCGTCGCCCTGTCCGTCAGCCGCACCACCGTCGCCGCCGCCTACGAGGCGCTGCGCACCGAGGGCTTCCTGGAGTCCCGGCGCGGCGCGGGAAGCTGGACCGCCGTCCCGGCCGGCAATCCGCTTCCCGCGCGCGGGCTCGAACCGCTGCCCCCGGAGGCACTCGGCTCCATGATCGACCTGGGCTGCGCCTCGCTGCCCGCGCCCGAGCCGTGGCTGACCCGCGCCGTGCAGGGCGCCCTGGAGGAACTGCCGCCGTACGCGCACACGCACGGCGACTATCCCGCCGGGCTGCCCGCGCTGCGCGCGATGATCGCCGACCGCTACACCGTGCGCGGCATCCCCACCATGCCCGAGCAGATCATGGTGACGACCGGCGCGATGGGCGCGATCGACGCGATCATCCACCTCTTCGCGCCGCGCGGCGAGCGGGTCGCCGTCGAGTCGCCGTCCTACGCCAACATCCTGCAGCTCATGCGGGAGGCGGGCGCCCGGCTCGTGCCCGTCGCGATGGCCGAGGCACTCGGCGGCTGGGACCTGGACCGCTGGCGGCAGGTCCTGCGGGAGGCCGCGCCCCGGCTGGCCTACGTGGTCGCCGACTTCCACAACCCGACCGGCGCCCTCGTCGGCGAGGAGCAGCGCCGGCGGCTGGTGGAGGCCGCCCGGGCGGCGGGCACGGTGATCGTCGCCGACGAGACGATGAGCGAGCTGTGGCTGGACGAGGAACCGGGCGGGGACCGGGGAGGCCCCGCCATGCCGCGCCCGGTGTGCGGGTTCGACCCCGCCGGGTCCACCGTGATCACGGTCGGTTCGGCCAGCAAGGCGTTCTGGGCGGGCATGCGCATCGGCTGGGTGCGGGCCGCGCCGGACGTGATCCGCAGTCTGGTCGCCGCGCGGGCCTACGCCGACATGGGCACCCCCGTGCTGGAGCAACTGGCAGTGAACTGGCTGTTCAGCACCGGTGGCTGGGCGCAGGCGGTGGAGGTGCGGCGCCGCCAGGCCCGGGAGAACCGGGACGCGCTGGTCGCCGCCGTCCGGCGTGAGCTGCCCGGGTGGGAGTTCGAGGTCCCCCGGGGCGGACTCACGCTGTGGGTGCGCGCGGGCGGCCTGTCGGGCTCGCGGCTCGCCGAGGCGGGCGAACGGGTCGGGGTGCGGGTGCCGTCCGGGCCGCGCTTCGGCGTCGACGGCGCCTTCGAGGGCTATGTGCGGCTGCCGTTCACGGTCGGGGGAGCGGTCGCCGAGGAGGCGGCGGTACGGCTCGCGGCGGCGGCCCGCCTGGTGGAGAACGGCGGAACGGCGGGCGCGGAACCGCCCCGGACGTTCGTGGCGTAGCGGGGCGTTCGCATCTTCGCGGAAGTGCGGCGGCGGGCCAGCCCGGGCGCCGCTCGCGTCGTCACGTGGGTTTCGCCGCCACCGCCTCCGGCCGGAACGCTGCCTCCGGTTCCAGGACCGGTTTCAGTGTCGGCTTCCGTGCCGCCTCCCCCGCCGGTGCCAGGACCGCTTCGCGGGCCGCCGCCTTCTCCCGTGCCGCGTGCCGCGCCGCGGACGCCGGGTCCGAGGGCGGCGGGAGCAGGTCCAGGACCGCCCGGCGGTGCGCCTCGCCCGTCGTCCCGTCGTACGGGTCCGGGGTCGCCGGGACCTGGAGGCGGTGCACGGGGCCGGTGCCGAGCCGGGCGTAGCCGCGGCCGGGCGGGAGCTGCGGGAGCGGGGTGGTGCCCGGCGCCGCTCCCAGGACGGCCGCCAGGAGGTCCGGCGCGGCCGGGCCGAGGACGACACGCGCGCGCGTGTGCTGCAGTACGGCCTCGCTCAGCGCCTCCGTGCCGTCCAACTGGTCGGCGACGACCACGGTCACGTGGGCGGCGCGGCCGTGCCGCAGCGGGACCGGCAGCAGCGACTGCGGGTCCCGGCCGGCGTCCGCCGCGGCGAGGTGCGTGAACGCGGTCGGACGGTCCAGGAGGATCCACAGGGGCCGCCCGGTGTCCTGCGGCGGCGGGTCGCCGGCCTGGCGGGCGCGGTTGACGGCGATCAGCCGCCGCTCGGTCTCCCGCGCGGCCCACTCCAGCCGCTCCAGCGCCCCTTCGAGGCCGGCTTCCACGGCCAGGACGCCGTCCCGGCCGGCCAGGCACGCGTACTCGCCGGTGCCGCCGCCGTCCACGATCACGACGTCGCCGTGGCGCAGCGCCTGCAGGGCGATCGAGCGCAGCAGCGTGGACGTGCCGCTGCCGGGCCGGCCGAGGACGAGGAGATGGGGCTCGGTGGAGCGGGGGCCGGTGCGCCAGACGACGGGCGGCACGTCGCGCCGCTCCTGCCCGTGGGTGAGGGGGAGCGTGCGCTGCGTCAGCGTGGGATCGGTGAGGCCGAGGACCGTCTCGTTCGGAGCGGTGACGAACCGCTGGGCGACGATGTCCGTGGGCAGCGGCGCGAGAACGGCCAGGGTGAGGCGGTTGGCCTCCTCGTCCCACGTGAAGTGGTACTCGCGCCCGCGGCCCGCCTTCGCGGTGAGCAACTGCTCGATCCGGGCGCGCGACTCGGCCTCGCCGTCGGTGAAGTACGCCGGGTAGCTCACCACCAGCAGCGAGACGCGACCCGTGGCGTCGAACTCGCAGGTGGGGAACGCCTTGTCGAACGGGCCGCCGTGCGCGTAGAGCGGAGCGGGGTCGTCCGCTGCCGAGAAGTACGGCACGAGGGCCTCGTAGAGCGAGCGCAGGCGACGGCTCCGGTCGTCGCCGGGGCCGTCGGACGCGGACGGGCGGTTCCGGCCCCGCCGGGCCGCGGCCGCCGTCAGGGTGAGGACGGCGAGCGGCGGACCGTACGGCAGCAGTGCCACGACCAGGACCACGGACGCCACCAGGAACAGCAGCGCCCCCCTCTTGTCCTTGGGGGTCTCGCGCCACCGGCGGTGGCCCGCCGACGCCAGCCGCCGCAGTCCGCGGGTGATGGTGATGAGCGGCTGGAGGACGTCGGTGGCGCCGTCGGCCGCCGTCCGGGCCAGCTCCCGGCCGCGGGCGACATGCCCCGGGCCGGTGCCCGGAACGCGGGGGAGAGGGCGCCGGGCCACTGCTGCCTCCAGGTGCGGTACGTGTTCGGGTGCGCGGTGCGTGCTGCGGATGTGTGGGCCGGTGGGCCGGCGGGCGTGCGGGCCGCGGGTGTGCGGCGGGTCAGAATCTGAGCCCGCCGAGGATGCTCGCGAGGCTCTCGCCGCTCGCCTTGATGCTGGGGGCGATCGCCGTGCTGGCCAGGTAGAACCCGAACAGCACGGCCACGAGGGCATGCGACAGCTTCAGCCCGTCCTTGCGGAGGAAACAGAAGACGATGATGCCGAGCAGGACCACACAAGAAATGGAGAGGACCATGTGAGTTCTCCTGGTTCACGGGGACAGTCACCACGAGTACGTCCGGGATCACAGCATGTATCCGTACGACAAAAGGTGCAACTGAGTGAAACCGGGATGATTGCCCATGTTCGAGGGGGCGTCCCCCGTCTGCCGGGGCGCGCCGCCCCCGGCGGCCCGTGCCGGAGGGGTCCTCGCCCCGGCACGTCCGGTCCGGTGCCCCGCGAGCCAGTACCCTGGCGATTCACTCGCACGGCGCACCGCTCGCCGCCGCGCGTACGGTTCCCGGAGATGGGCAGTGAGGTCGCAGTGAGCAGTGAGAGGCGGTCCCGCCGATGAGTGGCGTCCCCGACCCCGAGGTCGTGGAACTCGCGACCAAGATCTTCGATCTGGCCCGCCAGGGGCGGACGGAGGCCCTCGTCGAGTACATCGACGCCGGTGTCCCCGCCGACCTCACCAACGACCGCGGCGACTGTCTCGTCATGCTCGCGGCCTACCACGGCCACGCCGACGCGGTCCGCGCGCTGCTCGCCCGCGGCGCCGGGGCCGACCGGATCAACGACCGGGGCCAGACCCCGATCGCGGGAGCCGTCTTCAAGGGGGAGGCGGACGTGATCCGCGCGCTCCTGGAGGCCGGCGCGGACCCGCGCGCGGGCACCCCCTCGGCCGTCGACACGGCGCGCATGTTCGGCCGGACGGAACTGCTCCGGTTGTTCGGCGAGCAGTGAGCCGGTTCCCGGCCGGATCCGGTCCGCGGTGACCGGCCGCAGGCCGGAGGCGGACCGTCCGCGCCGGGTGCGCACCGGCCGCCGCGCACCGGCCGGGCGCGGGCCGGAGCGCCCGCCGGGCCGGGACCGGCGTCGGCGCGGGGCGGATCCGTACGCCGCCGGTCGTACTTTCTGATCAGGGAAAACACGGAAAACGGGGGAGGCGGTACAGGGCCGCCGAAATATCGGTCGCGGCAGGTCTTACCGCCGGGTCATCATGACGTCGTGATTCACGGACGCGATGGCTGGGCAGGTGTTGCCGCACCGCGCGGGCCGTGAAACGGCCCGCAAGGGCCACCGACGAGAGGCAGAGGAAGATGGTCTACAGCAAGCAGGAAACGGCGGACGCCCCGACGAGTCGTCTCGCGGCCAGGTAAGGCACGTCCCCGGTTGCGTCGACGCTTGATGTGAGGCTGTTTCCCATGTTCGATCCGGTCATAGCGCCCAGCGGTACGCTGCTCGGTCTGCTCCAGAGGGGCCGCGGCGACGGCACGCTGCACGCGCTCACCGCCCCCCGCGGCGAGGCGCTCGCGGCACTGAACCAGTGCGTGCTGCGCGACCCCCGCCACGACTGGCAGGTGGAGAACCGCTCCCTCTACTACGCGCGCCTGTACCTCGACCTGAACGGCGGACTCGACGCCGTCGAGGCCCACCTCTTCGACGCCGAGGACATCCTCGACACCGAGGAGTCCCGCACCGGCCTCGCCCTCGCCGTCCTCGGCCACCTCGCCTCCTACGGCAGGCGTGACGCCCTCGTCCTGCTGCGCAGGTACGCCGCCCACGGCACCAACTGGGCCTGGGCTCTCGACGAACTCGCCCTGCGCGACGACGACGCCGGGCTGCGCGCCCTCGCCGCGCCCGTCCTCGCCCGCTTCCCCGCCGACCCCGAGGGCGAGGCCGAACTGGCCGCCGCCGTCCGCGACGCCTTCGAGCCCCGGCCCTGGCGGCTGTGGGCCGACGACCCGCGC
Source organism: Streptomyces sp. (assembly GCA_035710365.1). GTDB lineage: Bacteria > Actinomycetota > Actinomycetes > Streptomycetales > Streptomycetaceae > Streptomyces. Next base: position 8,553 of record DASTDN010000246.1, read on the forward strand.
GCACCGATCGCGACGCGCGTGCGTGCCGCGCAGGAGACCGGCTGCTTCGACCGCTGGCAGCGGCAGATGCGACCCGCCGGACCCCGGCCCGGGTGGAGCGTGGGGGCCGTCTTCGACTGGGCCCAGCAGGGCCTCGAACGCGGCGCCGCGCGGTACGTCCCGGCCGCCCGCTGCCTCGCCGCCGTCGCCGGCCCCGAGGACCGTCCCGAGATCCTCGCGGCCGCCGCGTCCGGCACCGACGGAGCCCGCTGTACCGCCCTGCGCTATCTCGCCGACAGGGACGACCCCCGAGCCCTCGGCCTCATCGAGAGCGCCGTCGCCGGCGGCCCCGGCCCCGTCGCGGACGCCGCCGTCGACTCCTTCGAACGCATGCGCGGTGCCGCCGCCGTCGAGGGCGCCCGCCGCTGGGCGCACCGGGACGACCCGCTCGGTGCCGCCGCCGGGCGTGTCCTCGCCTGCCGGGGCGGCGCGCAGGACCGCCGCCCGGTCCTCGCGGCGCTGCGCGAGGCCGTACGCGGCGAAGGCCCCGACGCGCCCACCCTGTGGACCCTCGTCGACGGCACCGGACGGCTCGGCATCGCCTGCGCCGCGCCCGTCCTGCGCCACGTCTACCGTGAGACCGCCTCCTCCCACCTGCGCGGCCGGGCAGCCCGCGCCCTCGCCGCCACCGATCCCTCCTTCGCCGCCGGCTTCGCTGTCGAATGCCTGTGGGACTGCGAGGAGACCACCCGCGAACTGGCCGCCCGGCACGCCGAGACCGGAGACGCCCGCGTCGTCGAACGCCTGCGCCGGCTCGCCGCCGACCCGGTCGAGGAGGCCGAGGTCCAGACGGCCGTACGCAGCCGCATCGGACCGGACGCGCCCGCCGTGTGAGACCGCCGCCCACGGGGCGGACGCGCACCCGCGGCCCCGGGAGCGTCCCGGCGGCTGGCCGGACCCGTTCCGGCGGGGGCGTCCCGGCGGCCAGCGGCGGGTGATGGGCGAGGTGGCGCCGGGCGAACGGGGCGTTCCCTTCCCGTCGGGTGAGGGCGAGTCCGCGGCGGCCCGCACGTCCGTGCCGCGCCGTTGGCCGGCCGACGCCCCGGCGCGGTCCCGCCGGGTTTCACGCCCGCGCCGTCCGTCCGGCCTCTCCGTCCCCGGCGTGCGCGGCCCGGCGGTCAGCGGCGGGTGATGGGCGAGGTGGCGCCGGGCCCGGGCTCTCCGCCCGCGTGGGCACGGGCCGGCACCGCCGTGAGCGGTCCCGTACCGGCCGCGGGGCCCGGCCCCGCTCGTCACTGGCGCCGCCGTACCCCCACGAACCGCACCGGCGTGCCCGGAACGGCCTGGGCCGCCGCCGGGAGGTCGGCGGTGCGGACCACCGCGATCACCGGGTAGCCGCCGGTCGTGGGATGGTCGGCGAGGAACACCACCGGCCTGCCGTCCGGCGGCACCTGCACGGCCCCCAGCACCATGCCCTCGCTGGGGAGTTCGCCCGGACGGGCCCGCTCCAGGGCGGGCCCCTCCGTGCGCAGCCCGATGCGGTTGCTCGCCGCCGACACGCGGTACGCGCGTGAGGTGAACGTCCGCAGCGCCTGCCCCGTGAACCAGTCCGCGCGCGGTCCGGGCGTCACCCGCAGCACCAGTTCGGCCGGCGGCGCCGGCTGCGGAGCGACGTCCACGCACGCGTGGCGGCCCGCCGGGATGCCCAGCGGCAGCACCGCCCCGGCCGCCGCCGGGGCCGGGCCGAGCCCCGACAGCAGGTCGGTGGAGCGGCTGCCGAGCACCGGCTCGACGGCGACACCCCCGGACACGGCCACGTAGGAGCGCACGCCCGCGACGGCCGCCCCGACGTCCAGGACGGCCCCCGCCGGGACGCGTACGGGAGCGCCCCACGCGACGGGGCGGCCGTCCACGGCGACCCGGCACGGCGCGCCGCCGACGGCCGCGGTGAGCGCCGAACGGGGCCGCAGCGCACAGCCGTCGAGGGTGGTCTCCAGTACGGCGGCGTCCGGCGGATTGCCGACCAGCCGGTTCACGAGCGCCGCCGCCGGCCGGTCCAGCGCCCCCGACAGCGGCACCCCGAGGTGCGCGTACCCGGGCCTGCCCAGGTCCTGAACGGTCGTCAGCGCCCCCGCCCGTACGACGCACAGCGCGCGGTCGGTCATCCCGCGCCCGTCCGGCGCGCCGGCGCGCCGCCGCTTTCCGGCCCGCCGTCCACGCCGGACACCGCGTTCCCGGGGCCCGGCCCGGCCGCCCCGTCCACCGGGACGAACCGCACGCGCGTGCCCGGGGACAGCAGCGCGGCCGGCACGCGCGCGTGGTCCCACAGCACGGCGTCCGTCGTGCCGATCAACTGCCAGCCCCCCGGCGACGCGCGCGGGTACACCCCCGTGTACGGCCCGGCCAGCCCCACCGACCCCGCCGGGACGGCCGTGCGGGGCGTGGCCCGGCGCGGCACCTCGTAGCGCGCCGGCAGGCCCGTCAGATAGCCGAAGCCGGGCGCGAAACCGCAGAAGGCGACACGGAACCCGGTGCCCGCGTGGATGCGCCCCACCTCCGTCTCCGGCACGCCCCACAGCGCGGCGACGGCGGCGAGGTCCGGGCCGTCGTAGCGGACGGGCAGTTCGATCGCGGCACGCGCGCGCGGGGGAGCGGGCGGCACCTCGGCGGCGGCGAGTTCGCGGGCCAGCACGGCCGGTTCGGCGACGCCGTCGAGGAGGACCGTACGGGCCGCCGGGACGATCTCCCGGGCCACGAGCAGGCCCTCGGCGCGGCGCCGCAGCAACTCGGCGTGGAGCGCCTCGGCCTCCTCGCCCGAGGCGGCCTCCACGAGCAGGGCGGTGTCACCGGCGGACAGCACCTTCACGCGAAGGCCTCCACCCGGACCCCGGAGGCCGCCAGCCGCTCCCGGACCCGCCGGGCCAGCTCCACCGCGCCCGGTGTGTCGCCGTGCAGGCACAGGGACCGCGCGCGCACCCCGACCGGCGTGCCGGAGTGCGAGTCGACCACGCCGGACCGGGCGAGGCGCACCGAGCGTTCCACGACGGTCTCCGGGTCCGTGATCACGGCGCCGTCCCGGCCGCGCGGCACGAGGGTGCCCTGCTCGGTGTACGCGCGGTCCGCGAAGGCCTCCGGGACGACCGGCAGCCCCGCCTTCCCGGCCAGTTCCAGCAGGCGGGAACCGGGCAGTCCGAGGACGGGCAGTGCCGCGTCGGCGAGGAGCACGCCGTCCACGACCGCGCGGGCCTGCTCCTCGTCGTGCACGACTCGGTTGTAGAGCGCGCCGTGCGGTTTGACGTACGCCACGCGTGCGCCCGCGGCGCGGGCGAACACCTCCAGGGCGCCGATCTGGTAGGCCACTTCGGCGGCCAGTTCCGCGGCGGGCACGTCCATCGCGCGCCGTCCGAAACCGGCCAGGTCCCGGTAGGAGACCTGGGCGCCGATCCGCACCCCGAGCCGGGCCGCCCGTTCGCACACCCGGCGCATGGTGGCGGCGTCCCCGGCGTGGAAACCGCAGGCCACGTTGGCGCTGGTGACGACGGACAGCAGTTGCTCGTCGTCGGTCAGGCGCCAGCGGCCGAAGCCCTCGCCGAGGTCGGCGTTGAGATCGATCGAGATCATGGTTCCTCCGGGTCTCCCTCCGAATCCGCCGCTCACACCACGCGGTACCGCTCGTCGTGCCGGCTCCCCGCGCGCGTGTTCCTCGACGAGGCCGGGCGGACGGCCGGCCGGGCGGTCCCCGCCCTGCCCGCGGTGGCCGTCGGGGCTCACGCGAGTTCCCTTCCGCGTGTCTCCGGCAGACCCAGCAGCGCCAGTGCCGCCAGCCCGTAGCCGACGGCGCCGAAGACCAGCGCCCCGCCCACACCCCAGCCGTCGGCCAGGAACCCGACCGTCGTCGGGAACACGGCGCCGACCGCGCGTCCGGTGTTGTACGTGAAGCCCTGCCCCGTGCCGCGCACCACCGTCGGGTACAACTCGCTCAGGTACGAACCGAATCCGCTGAAGATCGCCGACATGCAGAACCCCAGCGGGAAGCCGAGCACCAGCAGCAGGGTGTCCGCGCCGGCCGGGATGTTCGCGTACGCCAGGACGCAGACGGCCGAAAGCAGCGCGAACAGCCAGATGTTGCGCCGCCTGCCAAGCCGGTCGGTGAGGTGACCACCGGTCAGGTAACCGGCGAAGGCGCCCGAGATCAGGAACGTCAGATAGCCGCCCGTGCCGACGACCGACAGGCCGCGCTCGGTCTTCAGGTACGTCGGCACCCAGGTCGCCAGCGTGTAGTAGCCGCCCTGGACGCCCGTCGACAGCAGCACCGCGAAGACCGTCGTGCGCAGCAGGCCCGGCGACGAGGCGGTGCCCGGCCGGAAGATCGCCGCGAACGATCCCGCCGCGGTGGACGTGCCCTCCCCGGCGTGCCGTTCGCGCGCCAGGACCGCTCGCGGGGCGTCGTGGACGCTGCGCCGCACCCACACCACGAGCAGCGCGGGCAGCGCCCCCGTCCAGAACATGATCCGCCAGGCCAGATCCCCGTCGGCCAGCGAGAACACCAGGGTGTACACGAGCGCCGCCAGCGCCCAGCCGACCGCCCACGCGCTCTGGACCGCGCCGAGCGTGCGCCCGCGGTGCCGGGCACCGGCGTACTCGGCGACCAGGATCGCGCCGACCGCCCACTCGCCGCCGAAACCGAGACCCTGCAGGGCGCGGAACACCAGCAGCGTCTCGTAGCTGGGCGCGAAGCCGCACGCCACGGTGAAGACGGCGTACGTGATCACGGTGATCAGCAGTGCCCTCACCCGGCCGATCCGGTCGGCCAGCACCCCCGCGAGGGCGCCGCCGACGGCGGAGACCACCAGGGTGACGGTGGTGAACAGGCCGGTCTGGCCGCTGTCCAGGTCGAAGTACGCGGCCAGGGCGACCATGCTCAGCGGCAGGGTGAAGTAGTCGTAGGAGTCGAGGGCGTAGCCGCCGAACGCGCCCGCGAAGGCGCGCCGGCCGCGCGGCCCCAGGGCGCGCAGCCAGCCGAGCGCGCCGTCCTCACGGACGGGCCCGTCCGTGCCGGGCGCCGTGTCGTCGGATGCCGGGGCCTCGGGCGGAGGGGGCGGGGTCGTGCTCATGGGCACCTCGCAGTGCGGACGGAGGGTGTCGTCAGGTGGGGCGCCGTGCGGGTGGCGGACCGAAACGGCCGGCGGGGACGGCGGGCCGAGGCGGTCCGCCGCGACGGGTCCGGAGGAGAGGGACGTGGTGCGGTGCGGTGGTGTCCAGCAAGGTAGAGGATCGTTGAACGATCCCTCAATACCCATGTTGTTTCGTCCTGGGGTCTGCGATTGAATTCCGGGCATGGCAGAGCAGTTGAGCGGACTGGCCGGCGACCGTGCCCTCCTGGGCCGCACCAGCACCGCCGAGCGGGTCTCCGACATCCTCCGGACCCGCATCGCCGAGGGGTTCTTCCCGCCCGGCACCCGGCTCTCCGAGGACGGCATCGGCGGCGCGCTCGGTGTCTCCCGCAACACGCTGCGCGAGGCGTTCCGCCTGCTCACGCACGAGCGCCTGCTCGTCCACGAGCTCAACCGGGGCGTGTTCGTCCGGGTCCTGACCGTCGAGGACGTCGAGGACATCTACCGCACCCGCGCCCTCGTCGAGTGCGCCGTCGTCCGCGGCCTGGGCGCGCCGCCGTACGGCCTCGACGGGCTCGCCGAAGCCGTCGTCAGCGGGCGGCGGGCGGCACGCGAACGTGACTGGAAAGCAGTGGGTACGGCCAACATCCACTTCCACCGGGAACTCGTCGCCCTCGCCGGCAGCGAACGCACCGACGAACTCATGCGCAGCGTCTTCGCCGAACTCCGCCTCGCCTTCCACGTCGTGGACGACCCGCGCGCGCTGCACGAGCCGTACATCGCCCGCAACGACGCACTCCTCGGCGCCCTGCGGGCGGGCGACCGCGACCGGGCCGAACACCTGCTCGCGGGCTACCTCGCCGACTCCCTGCAGCGGGTCGTGGACGTGTACCGGCCCCGGGTGGCCGGCGACCGCGCCTGACCCCTCGGCCTCCACCTCTGTGCCGTCCGCCGACCCGTCGGCCCACTCCCGGCCGAACCACCCCGCAGGCCGTCGGCCCGCTCCCGGCCGAACCGCCCCGCAGGCCGTCGGCCGCCCCGGAGCCGTGTCCCGCGGCGGCGCCGCCCTGCGTCGTTTCGGCCGTTGTCAGACCGAGGACCTAGGCTGTGCACCGTGACTTCGCCTGCCTCGACCGCCCCGACGGACCGCGTTCCGCCCCAGCTCAGCGCGGGGCCGCGGCCCGCGCCGGGCCCGGCCGCCGACGAAGGACTGGCGCGCCGCCTGCGCGCACTCGCCTGCACCGCCCCGCTGCACGACCTCGACACCCGCAAGGCCAACCTCGCGGGCGAGTACTCGGTCTACGGCATGGCGGAGGTCGCCCTCGCCGCCATCGACCTCGTCACCCTCACCATGGACTTCGACACCGGCGCCGACCACGACCAGATGGTGGCCCGCCTCGTCCCGCGCGTCGCCGCCCAGGCCCCCGAGCGCCCCGCCGCCGAGCACGAGCGGGTGGCCCGCTGGGTCCTGGAGAACCTCATCAACGTCGGCAGCGTCGACCGCGGCTTCCGCGCCGTGTACGGCACGTTCGCACCCGACGGCTCCTATGTGCGCCGGGACTACGACTTCAAGCTGATCGAGGAGGTCCCCGGCCCCGGTGGCACGGTCTACCTCCGCACGACCGACGAGGCGGTCAACGTCCTCGTCGGCGCCCTCGACACCGATGTGACCAGCGCGCAGATAGCCGCCGAGGTCAAGCTGGAGGTGCTGATCAGCCGCGGCCGGCTCGCCGACGCACAGCTCGCCGCCGAACAGGCCCGCTACCGCACCGTGCAGTTCTCGGAGACCCTCCGCCGCGCCCTCGACGCCACCCGGCGCAACGTCCGCGCGGTCGACTGGCTCGGCGCCGTCCCCGACATGATCGCCGAGGCCCTCGACCACGTCGCCGACCGCTACCGCCACGAGAACGCGATCCTCACCAACATCCGCCGGGCCCGCGACGAGTCCGAGGACCCCGGGCAGAAACGCCGCGCCGCCGAACTCGTCGACATCGTCAAGGACTGCATCCGCCGCCACACCCAGCTCCAGTCCCGGCTGCTGGAGGCCGGTCCCCTGTTCCGCGCCGAACAGGACCGGCAGGCCTTCGCCCCGCCCACCGGCACGTCCGGCCTCGACCTGTACGGCCAGCTCGTCGCCCCCGTCCTGCCGCTGCCGCTGGAACGGGCCATCCGGGTCACCGACGCGTTCTTCGCACGCGGCACCGGGCTGCGCACCCCCGTGTCGGTCCGGGTCGGCGACCTCGTGGACCTGCTGCTCACCCCGCCCGTCGAGCGCGAGCACCTCGGCGCCGAAATGCCCGAACCCGACCTGATCGCCACACCGGACGACAGCCGGTTCAGCGAGGACCAACTGGCCGCCGCCATGGACCTGCTCGCCCTGCCGCACGACGCGCCCCGCCGGCTGTCCGGCCTGCTCGCCGAGGCCCGCGGACGCGACCCCGAACTGCCCTACCTGGTCGCCCTGCTGGCCGTCCACGCCGCCAGCCCGCCCGTCGGCACGGCCTACCGCCAGGGCGAGCAGAAACTGCTCTTCGCCGTGGACGACGGCACCGAACTGGACGACCCCGAGTTCGGCGGCGCCGACCTGATCGTCGGCACCGCCCTGCTGGACGCGGCCGGCATGGCGGCGGACCGGACCGAAGCGGCATGAGCGCACCCGAGCACCAGCGCAGCAAGGAGCACCGACCGTGACCGAGCACGTCGAGTGGAGCGAGCCGGAGCCCGCGGCCCCGGCGGCGGGCTCCGCCGTCACCCCCGCGGACGCCGCCGACGCGGCCCGGCTCGTCTCCTTCGGCCTCCAGCTCCGCCTGGCGCCCGCCCGCGACCAGGAGTACGCGGAACTGCTCCGCCGCTACCGCGACGACCCGCCCTTCGCGCGCCTCGCCGACGCCGTCGCCACCGGCCTCGGACTCGTCGTCCTGGAGGTGTCCCCGCGCGCGGGTATGGCCGTCACCGCCGCCGAGGACTCCGTCTTCGCCGTCCGCATGAGCGAGTACGCGCGCCGCACCTCCGCCGACTCCGGCGACCGCTTCCTGCACGGCCTCGCCCATCTCGCCGTCGCGGCCCTCGCCTTCCCGCGCCCCGAGGACCTCGCCGACGACGCCTACATCGGCCGCGTCACCGTCAACGGCGTCGACTCCTTCGTCCGGCAGGCCTGCCGCCGCCTGGAGGAACGCGCCGAGCGGCAGGGCGAGAACACCGACCCGGCCACCGACGCGCCCGGCCTGGAGACCGCCTGGCGGATCTGGGCCAGACGCAGCGCGACCGGCGCCACCAAGGACGCCCGCCGCCTCGCCGGCTCCACCACCGGCATCGTCGCCAAGGCCGCCGCCTTCCTCACCGACTCCGGTTTCCTGCAGCGCACCGGCGACGACAGCGGCGGCACCTACCGCACCACGGCCCGCTACCAGCTCCAGGTCCGCGACATGGCAGGCAGCGCCGCCCTCGCCGAACTGCTGGAACTCGGCATCGTCCCGGTGACCGACGGCACCGCGACCCTCCTGCCGCCCGAGGACACCGACGACCTCGACCTGGTGGCCGACGCGGGCCTGCCCTTCCACTCCGCCTGACCCCCCAACCACCAGCCCCCTCCTGACGAAGCCTTACGAGAGTCCGCCATGTACGAGCTGTCCCGGGTCCGCCTCTACTCCATCGGGCCCGCCGGCGCACGCTACGCCGACACCGTGCTCGACCTGCGCGGTGTGGGCGCGCCCGTGCCCGACCCCGCGCCCACACAGGCGGAGTTCTTCGAGGAGGAACCGGTCGGCCCGCCGCGCCGCCCCGCACCCGCGGGCGTGCTCTTCCTGGAGAACGGCGGCGGCAAATCGGTCCTGCTCAAGCTGATCTTCTCGGTGATGCTGCCCGGCCACCGCAACACCCTCGGCGGCGCCAGCTCCGGCGTGCTGCGCAAGTTCCTGCTCGCCGACGACTGCGGGCACGTCGCACTGGAATGGCAGCACGTCCTCACCGGCGAGTGCGTCGTCGTCGGCAAGGTCAGCGAATGGCGCGGGCGGCAGGTCTCCAACGACCCCCGCAAGTTCGCCGAGGCCTGGTACTCCTTCCGCCCCGGCCCGGGCCTGTCCCTGGACACCCTGCCGGTCGCCGAGGCGACCTCGGTGCGGCCCGCGGCCGAGGGCGCCTCCGGCGCCACCGGCCGCCGCCGCACCATGAAGGGCTTCCGCGACGCCCTCACCGACGCGGGCAAGGCGTACCCCCACCTGGAAGTGCACTGGGAGGAGATCCACGAACGCTGGACCGAACACCTCGGCGAACTCGGCCTCGACCCCGAACTCTTCCGCTACCAGCGCGAGATGAACGCCGACGAGGGCGAGGCCGCCGGCCTGTTCGCCGTCAAGAAGGACTCCGACTTCACCGACCTGCTGCTGCGCGCCGTCACCGACACCCGCGACACCGACGGCCTCGCCGACCTCGTCGGCGGCTTCGGCAACAAACTCGGCCGCCGCGCCGAACTCATCGCCGAACGCGACTTCACCGCGGGCTCCGCCGACCTCCTCGGCCGCATCGTCGAGGCCGCCGGCGCCCGCGCCCGCGCCCGCGACGTCCACACCGCCGCCGAACGCCGCACCAGGACCCTCGCCCGCCGCCTGTCCGCGCGCGGCGTACGCGAGCGGGCACGCGCCGCCGACCTCGCCCAGCGCGTCACCGCCGCCGCGCACGCCGTCACCCACACCGAGTCCGCGCGCGAACGCAGCGCCCTGACCGCCGCCGAACTCGCCTACCGCCACGCCTCCCTCGCGCTCGCCGCCGCCGAGAAGACCGCCGCCGCGCAGAAACGCGAACTCGCCGACGCCCGCACCCTGCACGCCGCCTGGCAGGCCGCCGAGGCCGTCCTGCGCCACCGCGCCGCCGCCGACCGCGTGACGCGCGTGTCCGCCGCGATCCAGGAGGCCGAACGGGATGCGGCCCCCGCGCTCGCCGCCCGCACCAAGGCCGCCGTCGACCTCGTACGCGCCCTGCACGCCGCCGCGCAGCGCGCCGAGGACCTCGCCAACGAGGGGGAGGAGCGTTCCGCCGCCCTCCAGGAGACCGGCGACGCCGCGTACCGGGACTCCACCGCCGCCGCCACCGAGGCGCAGCGCGCCCGCAGCGAGATCGGCCACCTGCGCCAGCGCCTCGCCGAGGTCGAGCAGGAAACCACCGAGGCGGTCCGCGCGGGCTGGCTCGACGACAGCGCGCCCGGCGCCGACCCGGCCCGCGCAGCCCTCGCCGCCAGCGACGCCGAGAAGACCGCCGTCGCCGCCTGGGACACCGCCCGCGAGGCCGCCCGCCGGGCCACCGAGCACGCCCGCGAGGCCGCCGCCACCGAGACCCGGGCGGAACTGACCGCGGCCCGCGCCTCCGACGCCGCCACGGCCGCGGAACGCGCCCACCAGGCGGAACGCCGCACCGCCGAGGCGCTCGCGGCCGAGGAACGCCTCACGGAACTGCTCGGCCTGCCGGGCGTCCGGGGGACCTCGGGCACCGTACGGGCCGGTGTCCCCGGGCCCCGCGGCGGCAGCGACGACGTGTTCGGTGCCCGGCCCGGCGTGCTCACCGCCGAAGAACTGGACCGGTTCGCCGACGACCTGCGCGCCCTGCTCGACGACGCCGTCTCCTCGGCCGAACGCCAGCTCTTCGACCTGCGCACGGCCGCCGCCGACGACTCCCGCATCCTCGGGGCCCTCGGCGACGGCGGGCTGCTGCCGCCCGGCCCGGACGTCCTGGCCACCGTCGAGTTCCTCGGCGAGCACGGCATCCCCGCCCTGCCCGGCTGGCGTTACCTCGCGCAGGCCGTCGACCCCGCCGACCACGCGCGCGTGCTGGCCGCCCGGCCCGAACTCGTCGACGGCGTGGTCATCACCGACCCCGCCTCGCACGCCCGCGCGCGGGACGCCCTGACCGACGCGGCCCTGCTGCCGCGGTCCACCGTCGCGGTCGGCACCGCCGCCGCCCTCCTCGCCCCCGCCTCCGGCGCCGAGGACGTCTTCCTGGTGCCGCCCAACCCGGCCATGCACGACGAACACGCCGCCGACGAGGAACGGCAGGCCCTGCGCGCCCGTGCCACCGAGCGCGACGAGGAGATCCGGGCCCTCGCCGCCCGCCTCGGCAAGGACCGCGAACTGGCCGCCCGCCTCGCCTCCTGGCGCACCGGCTGCCCCGACGGGCGGCTCGCCGAACTGGCCCGCACCGCCGAGGAGGCCCGCGCCTTCGCCACGGAGACGGAGGCCGAACTCGCCGAGGCCCGGACCGTACGCACCGAGGCCGAGGAGGCCGCCGCCGAGACCGTACAGGTCCGCGACGAACGGCAGGAGGCGGCGCAGCAGGCCCGGCGCGCCGCCGACGCCCTCGCCGGACTGGCCTTCCGGCTGCGGGAACGCGCGGGCTGGCAGGCCAAGCTGCGCGAACTCGCCGACGAGGCCGCCGAGGCCGAGGCCCGCGCCCAGACCTGCCTGGAGCGGGCCCGCGCCGCCGACGAGGACCGGCGCGCCGCCCAGCGCGCCGCCGACGACGCCCGGCGCACCGCGCGTGCGCTGCGCGGCGAGCGCGCCGAGATCGCCGGCGCCCCCGACGACCTGCCGCAGGACGAGGCGTCGCCGCCGGAGTCCTCCCTGCCCGCGCTCCGCGAGGCCCACCGGGCGGCCTCCCAGGTCTACGAGAAGGTCGGCGTGGGCGCCGACCTGCGCGCCGAGCAGGCCCGCGCCGAGAGCGACGAGAGCGCCGCCCGCGCCGAACTGGACCGCCTCAGCAACAAGGTCCGCACCCGCGCGGCACACCTGCTGGAGTCCCCGGACGGCTCCGACGGCCCCTCCCGGCAGGCCGCCGCCGCCCGCGCCGAGGAACTGGTGCAGGTGCTGGAGACCCGCATGTCCAGCGCCAGCGAGCAGCTCGGCCGGCTGCGAGGCGAGGCCGAGCGGCACGCGCCCGAGGACGCCGACGCCCACACCGAGCTGCCCGGGGAGCTCGTCCCGCGCGACGCCGGGCACGCCCAGGCCCTGCTGCGCACGGCGACGACCGAACTCGCCTCCCGTACCGAGGCGCTGGCCCACGCGCGCGAGGCGCACGCCGGCCTCCTCGACGCCCACCGCGCCGCGGAGGACGCGGCGAGCGGCTTCGACGAGATCGCCGCGATGCTCCGCGACCTGCTGCGCGAACACGCCGCGGACGACGAGCACGAGGCTCCCGAGCCCTACCCGGGCAGCCCCGAGGAGGCCCGGCACTCGGCCGCCGAGGCCCGCCGGTCCCTGCGCGGCTGCGCCGCCGACCTGTCCGCCGCCGAGGCCGCCGTCCGGGAGGCCGGCGACATCCTCGTCCGGCACGCCAACTCCACCCGTTACGAGCAGGTCCGCACTCCGGCCCGCCAGCAGATCCGCGAACTGCCCGCCGCCACGCTGCCCGAACACGCCCAGAAGTGGGCGGACGCCTTCGCCCCGCGGCTGCGGGTCCTCACCGACGAACTGGCCCAACTGGAACGCAACCGCGACTCGATCGTGGACCGCCTGCGCGGCCTCGTCGAGTCGGCCCTCGCCACCCTCAGGTCCGCGCAGCGGCTGTCCCGGCTGCCCGAGGGGCTCGGCGAGTGGTCCGGGCAGGAGTTCCTGCGCATCCGCTTCGAGGAACCCGACCAGGCCACGCTCACCGAACGCCTCGGCGAAGTCGTGGACGAGGCGACCCGCGCGGCCGTGAAGAAGAACTCCGACCTGCGACGTGACGGCATGTCGCTGCTGCTGAGAGGCGTCGCGGCGGCGCTCCGCCCCAAGGGCGTGGCCGTGGAGATCCTCAAGCCGGACGCGGTGCTGCGCGCCGAGCGCGTGCCGGTGGGCCAGATGGGCGACGTGTTCTCCGGCGGCCAGCTCCTCACGGCCGCCATCGCCCTGTACTGCACGATGGCGGCCCTGCGCTCCAACGACCGGGGCCGCGACAAGCACCGCCACGCCGGCACCCTCTTCCTGGACAACCCGATCGGCCGCGCCAACGCCACCTACCTCCTGGAGCTCCAGCGCGCCGTCTCCGACGCCCTCGGCGTGCAGCTCCTCTACACCACCGGCCTGTTCGACACGACCGCCCTGGCGGAGTTCCCGCTGGTCATCCGGCTGCGCAACGACGCCGACCTGCGGGCCGGGCTGAAGTACATCAGCGTGGAGGAGCACCTGCGGCCCGGCCTGCCCCGGGACACCGGCACGGAGGGCGGCCACAGCGAGATCACCGCGACCCGCATGTACAAACGCCCCGCGCCCGTGCCCGCGACGACCGGCACCGCCTGACCGCCCTGTCCGCAGCGTGCTCCGCCACCGGGGGAGGGGCCCGCGACGGAGGTCACGCCTCCGCTCTGTCTCCCGGGCCCCCGGTGAGACGGGACGGGTCGAACAGGCCGATGGGATGCGCGGTGGAGCCCGTCAGCGCCAGATCGGCGAGGATCTCCCCCACCACGGGCCCGAACTTGAACCCGTGGCCCGAGAACCCGCACGCCACCGTGACCGACTCGGGATGCGCCGGATGCCGCGCCACCACGAAGTGCTCGTCCGGCGTGGTGGTGTACATACAGGTCGCGGCCCGCAGGAGGGTGCCCGGCAGGTCCGGGACGCAGCCCGCCAAGTGGTCCGCCATCGCCCCGATCTCGTCCGCGCTCACGGTCCGGTCGATGGTGTCCGGCGTGGTGACCGTCCCCTTCCGGAAGAACGCGGCCTTCGCACCCCGCCCCGGCCCGTCGACGGCCGGGAACCCGTACACCTGCACCCCGTCCGCGTCCTCCCAGATGTAGACGGGGTGCCGGTCGGGCCGGAACGGCCCGGTGCCTCCCTTGGGTTCGAACCAGTACATGACCTGCCGCTC
>DASTDN010000247.1:0-4393 GCA_035710365.1 Streptomyces sp.
CCACCGCGCCACCCGTCCCAGGCCCCGCCCCCCGGCCCGCGTACCACCCGTCCCGAACCGCCCGTCCCGCCGTCGCGGACGCCGGTCGCGGCCCCGCTCATGACGCCGGCCGCGGCCCCGCTCATGGTGTCCGCTTGCGCCCCCGGGCACGGCCGGTGCGTCCGGCCCCTGATCGATGTCCGTGCCGCGTGCGAGGATCGGAGGCGACGTACCTCACACACGCAGTCGAAGAGGAGTGTGCGATGGCGACGAAGCCGCCCAAGAGTGATCCGGTACAGGACGCACCGCAGGTCGCCGAGCCGAAGCACGTCGCGGTCGGCCTTCCCGCCATCGGGCACGGACTGCGCATGGCGCAGCAGCAGATGGGCACGAGGCGCACGGCGCTGACGCTGCTGCGCGTCAACCAGAAGGACGGCTTCGACTGCCCCGGCTGCGCCTGGCCGGAGCCGGAGCACCGGTCGGCGACGGAGTTCTGCGAGAACGGCGCGAAGGCGGTCGCCGAGGAGGCCACACTGCGCCGGGTGACCCCGGAGTTCTTCGCGGCGCACCCCGTCGCGGACCTCGCCGGGCGCAGCGGTTACTGGCTCGGCCAGCAGGGCCGGCTGACCCACCCCATGTACCTGCCGGAGGGCGCCGAGCACTACGAACCGGTCACCTGGGAGCGGGCGTTCGGCATCGTCGCCGAGGAGATCGCGGCGCTCGGCTCCCCCGACGAGGCGGTCTTCTACACCTCGGGCCGCACGAGCAACGAGGCGGCGTTCCTGTACCAGCTCTTCGCCCGCGAGCTGGGCACGAACAACCTGCCGGACTGCTCGAACATGTGCCACGAGTCGTCCGGTTCGGCCTTGTCGGAGACGATCGGCGTCGGCAAGGGCAGCGTCCTCCTGGAGGACCTCCACCGGGCCGATCTGATCATCGTCGCGGGGCAGAACCCGGGCACGAACCACCCGAGGATGCTGACCGCGCTGGAGAAGGCGAAGGCGAACGGCGCGCGGATCATCACCGTCAACCCCCTGCCCGAAGCGGGCCTGGAGCGCTTCAAGAACCCGCAGACCGCCAAGGGCCTCACGGTGGGCGCCACGCTCACGGACCTGTTCCTGCAGATCCGCATCGGCGGGGACCAGGCCCTGTTCCGGCTGCTCAACAAGCTGATCCTGGAGTCGGAGGGCGCCGTCGACGAGGCCTTCGTCGACGCGTACACGCACGGCTTCGAGGAGTTCGCCGCGGCGGCCCGTACGGCCGGCTGGGACGAGATGCTGCGGGCGACGGGCCTCACGCGCGCGGAGGTCGAGCGGGCGCTGCGGATGGTCCTCGACTCCGAGCGCACGGTGGTGTGCTGGGCGATGGGCCTGACGCAGCACAAGCACGCCGTGCCGACCATCCGCGAGGTGGTCAACTTCCTGCTGCTGCGCGGCAACATCGGCAGGCCGGGCGCGGGTGTGTGCCCGGTGCGCGGCCATTCGAACGTGCAGGGCGACCGCACGATGGGCATCTTCGAGCGTCCCGCCCCGGCGTTCCTGGACGCCCTGGAGCGGGAGTTCGGCTTCGCTCCCCCGCGCGAGCACGGCTTCGACGTCGTACGGGCAATCCGCGCGCTGCGTGACGGCGAGGCGAAGGTGTTCTTCGCGATGGGCGGCAACTTCGTGTCGGCGTCCCCGGACACGGAGGTCACCGAGGCGGCGATGCGCCGGGCCCGCCTGACGGTGCACGTGTCGACGAAGCTGAACCGCTCGCACGTCGTCACGGGCGCGCGGGCGCTGATCCTGCCGACGCTGGGGCGCACGGAGCGTGATGTGCAGGCGGGTGGGGAGCAGTTCGTGACCGTGGAGGACTCCATGGGCATGGTGCACGCCTCACGCGGGCGTCTGGAGCCGGCGAGTCCGCAGTTGCTGTCGGAGCCGGCCATCGTGTGCCGGCTGGCCCGGCGGGTGCTGGGCGAGGGCAGCCGCACGCCGTGGGAGGAGTTCGAGAGGGACTACGCGACGGTCCGGGACCGCATCGCGCGCGTGATCCCCGGCTTCGAGGACTTCAACGCGCGCGTGGCCCGGCCCGGCGGCTTCGTGCTGCCGCACGCCCCGCGCGACGAGCGCCGCTTCCCGACGGCCACCGGCAGGGCCAACTTCACGGCCGCGCCCGTGGAGTTCCCGGAGCTGCCCGAGGGGCGCCTGCTGCTGCAGACGCTGCGTTCGCACGACCAGTACAACACCACGATCTACGGCCTCGACGACCGCTACCGAGGCATCCGCAACGGCCGCCGGGTGGTGCTGGTGCATCCCGAGGACGCGCGCGAGCTGAAGGTGGCGGACGGCTCGTACGTGGACCTCGTCAGCGAGTGGAGGGACGGCGTGGAGCGGCGGGCGCCGAGGTTCCGGGTGGTGCACTACCCGACGGCGCGGGGCTGCGCGGCGGCCTACTACCCGGAGACCAACGTGCTGGTCCCGCTGGACGCCACCGCTGACACCAGCAACACCCCGGCCAGCAAGTCCGTCGTCATCCGTCTGGAACAATCGGCGGCCGACTGAGCGTTCGCTCAGTGGCACCGGAATGCAGTGTCGCGATCACGACGAATTGGAGCCTGGCCCATGGGCGAGCAGCAGCACGTGACGTTCCCGCAGGAGGTTCTCGACGAGTATGCCGCGCTGGGCGTGGACCTGCGGGCGCTGTTCTCCGCCGGGCACCTCGGTACGCGGATGGGCGTGCAGATCGTGGAGGCCTCGGCCGAGCGGACGGTCGGGACGATGCCCGTGGAGGGCAACCCCCAGCCGTACGGGCTGCTGCACGGCGGCGCCTCGGCGGTGCTGGCCGAGACGCTCGGTTCGGTGGGCGCGATGCTGCACGGCGGCAGCACCAAGATCGCCGTGGGTGTGGACCTCAACTGCACGCACCACCGGGGCGTGCGTTCCGGCATGGTGACCGGTGTGGCCACGCCGGTCCACCGGGGGCGCAGCACGGCCACGTACGAGGTCGTCATCGACGACGAGGAGGGTCGGCGGGTGTGCACCGCCCGTCTCACCTGCCTCTTGCGGGACGTCCGCCCGGGCGACGGCGCACCGGTCGGCGCGGCCGGCTGACGCGGGCGGACCCGCGCCGCCTGCCTCCTCCCGGGGGCAGGCCGGGCCCGCCCCGCGCCGCGGCACCCGGATTCGTGTGCGCCCTCCCCGTCCGAAGAGGTCACTCCGGCACCCGTAAGGCACTCCCGACCCGGCCATCGTTCCCGACCCGGCCGGCACTCCGACACCTCGGCACCCCCGGCACCACACCCGCCCGCACAGCACCACAACACCCGGGCATCCGGCCCTGCTGACGCCCCCTCACCCGGAACCCACAGCTCCCCGGCGCCCCGACTCCCCGGCGCCCCGGCTCCCCGGGGGTAGCACCTCCCACGCCACCCCAGCCCTCTCCCCACCGACCCGAGACCACCCAGCACCGCCGGCATCGCACCACCGGCCACCGCCCACCGCCGGCACCGCACCCCCGGCCACCGCCGACACCGCGCCACCGCCCACCGCCGGCACCCCACCCGCGCAGCCCCAGCCGCCGGTGCGCGGCCACGGGAGCGCACCGCCGGGGCGCGGCGTTCGCGCCCTGCAGGCCGACAGTGAGGGCGGCGACGCGGCGCCCGGAGGCGAGTGCGCCGAGCAGGTCGGCGCCGCCGGTCGCGAGCAGCGCCTCGGTGGCGACGACGGCGCTGGTCAGATACGGCACGGGTCAGGCCGCTCACGCCCCCGGCCCGCCGGTCGCCGCGACCCGTGCCGCACAGCCGGCCGCGTGCGGGCCTTTTTTCCCTGACTCACCCCGGCCGCCTATCCGGACAAAGGCGAGATCAACGCGCAAGATCGTCATCGCCATGAGCGTGACGGAATGCGGAAATGTTCCGATGAGCTCAGGGCCCCCTTTACTGGACGTAACTCTACGTAATACACGCGTAAAGCAAGTCCCCGGTTTCCCCCTTGGCCCGCGTTACGCACGGCATCCCCCGGAGGCCACGCAAGTAGCCTGCAGCAACAGTTCCGTGTAATCATCAAAACGCCGGACACGCCTGAACCCGCACGCCGGGTGCTGCACGTTCTCACCATGTGGACGGCGCGAATCGGCCGGTATTCAACCGATCCACCCGCTCAGTACCGCTCTGCATTACCTCGTGTCATAACAAGAGCGTCACAGCATGGCGCAGACACTCCTCCACGTTCCCCTCACACGCCTAGAGTCACGGCCAGTCACCGCGCAGTGGGATTGTCACATCCGCCCGGCGCTCGACTCGGCCGTTTCCATCCGGAGGCGGCTGCAAGGGGAAAGGACTGATCGTGCGTCAACGTTCGCTCATCGCCATCACCGCCGCGCTGGCGGCGGGAGCACTCACACTCACCGCCTGCGGCTCGCGAGACGACGACGG
>DASTDN010000248.1:0-9742 GCA_035710365.1 Streptomyces sp.
CGGGGCCGTCGCTGCGGCGCGCGACGTGGCCGTGGCGACCGGGCTGGGGCACAACCGGGCCCGTCAGGTGTTCAAGGAGTTGCTCGTCGACGCCCTCACCGACGCCCTGGAGCGCAGCACGGGCGACATCCTGGAGCAGATCGACGCCGAGGTCGCCACGCTGACGGGCACGGACCTCGACCGGGTCGCGGCGGCCGACCTGCGGCAACTGGGGTACGACGACGCGCCCGGATCGGGCCCGGCCGACGAATTCGACGCGGACGCCGTGCGCGCGGTCCTCCTGGAGGACGACCACGTCGACCGCGCCGTGGAGGGGCTGTGGCCGCGACTGGCGCCGGGCGCCCTCGTCCGTGCGCTCCTGACGAGCCGCGACGCGCTCGCCGAGGGTCTTCCCGGGCTGACCGGGGCCGAGCGGTCGCGCCTGCTGGACACTTCGGGGGGACCATGGACCGAGGCCGATGTGCCGTTGCTGGACGAGGCGGCGAGCCTGATCGACGGCCCGCCGCAGCGCACGTACGGGTACGTCGTCGTCGACGAGGCGCAGGAACTGACCGCCATGCAGTGGCGGATGATCGTCCGCCGCTGTCCGGGGCGGTCGATGACGCTGGTGGGCGACTTCGCCCAGGCGGGTCCGGTCACGACCGCGCGCGACTGGGCGGAAGCCTTGAGTCCGCATGTCGGATCGCGCTTCGCGCTGCACACATTGACGGTCAGTTACCGCACCACGCGGGAGATCCTGGAGAGCACCGGGGAGTTGCTGGCGCGGATCGCTCCGGGGCAGGTGCCGGCCCGGTCGCTGCGCAGTGGCGAGGTTCCGCGCGGTGTGCCGGTGCGGCGGGGCGAACTGGTCGCGGCCGTGGCGCGGGAGGTGCGGGCCGGGGCCGCCGCGCATCCCGGGGAGCTCCTCGGGGTGATCTGCGCGGATCCGGAGGTGGACCGGCTGGCGGCGGGAACCGCGGGGCTCGCGCGCGTCGTGCCGGCGTCCGAGGCACGCGGGCTGGAGTTCGACCAGGTCGTCGTCGTGGATCCGGACGGCATCGTCGCCGCCCGTCCCGGCGGGGAGAGGGATCTGTACGTGGCTCTGACGCGGGCCACCAAGAGGCTGTGCACGATCACGGTCCGGGCCGAGTCCGCGGGGGACGTCCCGGGCGGGAACTATCAGCCCTGATGGTGGCGCACCACGGAGGGCGCCGACAGGATGGGAAGGGTCGGAGCCCGCCGGCCGGCCGGTGGCCGGCCGAAGGAAGAGCGAGGTGCCCCTTGAGTGTCGTGCTTCTCCTGAACGGCCCCAACCTGGGCATCCTGGGACGACGCGAGCCGGAGATCTACGGCACCGACACGCTGGCCGACATCGAGGCCGCGGTCGCCGAGGAGGTACGAGCGCGGGGGTGGGAGGTGCTCTCCGTCCAGCACGACTCGGAGGGCGACCTCGTCGGGGCGATTCACCGCCACGGCGACTCCACCGTCGGCGCGATCGTGAACCCCGGGGCGCTGATGATCGCCGGGTGGAGTCTGCGGGACGCGCTGGCCAGCTACGCGCCGCCGTGGATCGAGGTGCACCTCAGCAATGTGTGGGCCCGTGAGCAGTTCCGGCACGAGTCGGTGATCGCGCCTCTGGCGAGTGGTGTGGTCGTCGGCCTCGGGGCGTTCGGTTACCGTCTGGCCGCCCGAGCGCTGCTGCACCTGTGCGGGGCGCCCGGTGAGGAAGGCCGCCGGGTCTCCTGAGCCGGCCGGTCACTTACCGGTTCGGACCCGCGTCACACCGGGTCCCGGGTGCTCGCCGACGGCGGGGAGCCGAGCCGGAATCCGATGCCGCGCCGGGTCTCGATCCACGTGTAGGAGCCGAGTTTCTGCCGCAGGGCCCCTATGTGGACGTCGAGCGTCCGCGTGGAGCCGAACCAGTGGTCGTTCCATACGCGGGAGATGATGGCTTTGCGGGTGTGGAGCGTGTCGGGCTCCTCCATCAGCATGGCCAGCAGATCGAATTCCTTGGGCGTGAGCTGGATCGGCCGGCCGTCCAGGGTGACGTCCCGGTTGCGCAGGTGCAGGCGGAGCGGCCCGGCTACGAGGACTTCCCCGGGCCTGGCGGGCGGCCCGCAGATGTGCCGGTCGACCAGGGAATGCAGCGACCGCCGCATCACGGCGTCCATGGTCGCCTGCAGTTCGTGCAGCGCTTGCGACTTGACCACGCAGTAGTCCGCTCCGGCGTTCAGCGCGAGCACCCGGTCGATCTCGTTGACCCTCGGGCTGAGCATGATGATCGGCACCGACGTTTCGGAACGGATTCTCTTGCACAGTTCGTGACTGTCGAGGCCGGGCGTGGCAGAGTCCAGGAGCAGCAGATCGAAGTCGGCGAAGTTTTCCAGGGCCTCGGGGACCGCGACGATGGTGTATTTCACGGACAGCGGCGTGTTGTGCAAGGCGCTGTTCAGGCGCGCGTCATTGCTTACCAGCAGAACGCGCACAGACGACATCCCCACCGGGCTTTCCCTCCCGTACTTCTGAAGACCTGGCCCAGAGAAAGGAACCTCATTCCTCGGCTGCCGTTGCGCTGATCACCCGCTCGCCGGTGGTCGTCGGCGTGACACTCTTCGCGGCCGTCGGGCAGAAAGGAGAACGGGAATCCGCCGCACGTCGGGCGAGCCCGTCCCGGGCCTTTCCCAGGGCCCGGCGGGCACCGCGCGGACCGCCTCCGGCGGCGCGCCGGTTCCGGTCACCCCGAGGGCCTCACCCCGTGATGTGCGCGTCCCGTGCGGCGTGTGGACCGCGCCCACGGGTGTGACGGTCCGTCGCGCCGTGCGGAAGCAGCCGGGACGGTAAGGAGCATCGACAACTCCGCGGCGCCGGTCCTCCTCCATCCACACACTGCCCCCTTTTCGGACGCGGCTGACCAGCGTCAAGCCAAGATCACCGGTCACGATGACCGCCCTGAGAACTACCCGGCCCCCCTCGTACCGAAACGGTGGGACTTTTCGTCCGCTGTTCCGCGCGAGCGGGCCGGGAGCCCGCCGGGAGGCGTCGCGAGGGCGGCGGCGCCGGCTCCGCACCGGCGGTGTCGCGCGGTGCCGCGGGAGCGTCACGGCCAGCCCCTCCCATAATGCTGCATACTGCATGGACCTGCGAATAGGGTGTGGGTTCCGGCAAAATTTGGAAATGCCGACACCCTCCGCCCGCCCCGGCAACGGCTCTGAAGTTATGCTTTATTTCCGCTGAAGTGCTGCTGCACTTTCGGGGCTTACTGTGGAGTCACCGGTGCGACCCGTACGGCTCGGTCGTGCCCGTGTTCCGTCCAGTCCTCCTGATCCGACAGCAACCGGTGCCGGCTCCGCCGCTCCGAACCGTCCGCCCGTACGGATGCCTGTCCGCCTCCGGCGGGCGAGCCGATGATGCGGGTGGTCCACGAGGCCATGTCCCGGAGACCTGGTTCCGGGCATTTTCCGGGCACCGCAGGCCGGGGATCCCGTGCCGGGAGACCGAGTTCGTATTTCCCGAGGCCGTATTCGCGGCGGCCGCGAACACGGCCCCCAGGTGCGTCGCCCGCCGGGGCCCGCCATCCGTCCCGTGGCACAACCCCGTTGTTCAGCGCTGCCGGAAGACCGCCACGACACCGCGGTGCGAGCGGTGATCCCACGACAGGAGATGTGATGCCCCATTCCCGGTTTCGCCTGCTGCTGCCGCCCCCCTTCTCCGCCGTGCACATCTGCGAGAGCAGCGCCTGCGAGACTGCGCGGCTGTCCGCGCTCTCCTTTTCCGCCTGGTCCCACGGGGACCTCGTGGACGGCATACGTCTGGCCGCCGCGGCCGGGAGCGCCCACGCCGAACACTCCGGACACGCCGAAGGGCCCTGCGCCGGGGAGTGCGTGGGACCGGCCCGGGTCTGGCACGCCGCGTTGCTGGTGAGAATCCGTGAACTCGCCTCCGCGGCGCGCGTCCTGGCGGGCGTGGAGGAGCAGCTCCGGGCGGAGGACGCGAAGGTGGCGGCGGCCTCGCAACTGTGCGCGGCGGATCTCGCCTTCGCCCGGGGGGACGTGGACACCGCTGTCGGCCTGGCGGACAAGGGTGCCGGTACGGCACGGCGGACGGGCCTGCACCGCCTGCTGCCCGACGCGCACACCGTGCTGGCGCTCGGCGCGCTCCGGCAGGGCAACCTGAGCGTCAGCCGGGACTTCGCGGAGCAGTTGCGGGACGACGCCCTCCTCGGGCAGACCGTGCACAGCGCCAGTCAGTGCGCGTGGGCCGCGGCCCAGCTCCTGGAGGTGCGGGGCGGCGTGCCGAGCGCGGCCCATCTCGTCGCGGGCATCATCACCGACGACCAGCTCGTCCGGGAGCTGCTGTCGTCGGAGCCGGCCGCCGCGGCCTGGCTCGTCCGGGCCGCGCTCGCGCTGGAGGAGGAGGATCTGGCCAGGCGGGTCGTCGCCGAGGCGGCCCGGCTGAGCGGGCTCAACGCCGGGATCCGTTCCCTGGAGGCGGCGTGGAGCCACGCGGACGCGCTGCTGGCGAGGGCCCCCGAGCGGGTCGTGGCGGCGGCGGGGGCGCACCGGGACCCGTGGGCGCGTGCGTCCGCGTACGAGGACGCCGGGAAGCTGCTGTCCACGGTGCGTCAGGAACGCGACCGTGCCGTGGAGGTCCTCGAACAGGCGGTGGACGAGTACGCGAACGCCTCTGCCTCGCGGGACGCGCGCAGGGTCGTCAGCAGGCTCCGCTCACTCGGCGTGCGGCGTGGCCGCTATCCGAAGTACGCCGGTCACGACGGTGTGAACGTCGGCTCGCTCACCAACACCGAGGTCGCGGTGGCCGACCTGGTGAGCCAGGGATTCACCAACTCCCAGGTCGGAGAGCGACTCTTCATTTCCGGTCACACCGTGGCGTTCCACCTGAAGAAGATCTTCCGCAAGATGGACGTGGCGTCCCGGGTGGAACTGACGCGCACGTGGAGCCGGATACCGAGCAACGACTACTGACTCCTCACGGGCGGTGTCCGGCGTGGTCGTCCCGCCGGTCCGCCGCTCCCGCGCCGCCGCCGGCCAGTTTCTCCGCGACGATCCCGATCACGCGGGCGCTCTGCTCGACGAGGAAGAAGTGTCCTCCCGGCAGCACCCGGAGTTCCGTCGGCCCGGTGGTGTGCTCCTTCCAGGCCGAGGCCTCGTCGACCGTGACCCGGGGGTCCTCGTCGCCGGTGAGGACCGTCACCGGGCAGTCCAGCCGCCGGCCGGGGCCGTGGCGGTACGTCTCGACGGCCCGGTAGTCGCTGCGCACCGCCGGCATGATCATCGCAAGGACCTCCGGATCGGCGAGCACGGACGCGTGGGTGCCGCTCAGCGTCCGCAGTTCCGCCACGATGCGGTCGTCCGGCTCCAGGTGGACCCGCTCGTCACGGTGGCGGGAGGGGGCCCGCCGGCCGGAGGCGAAGAGGTTCACGGGTGCGGGCAGGCCCGCGTCCCGCATGCGCAGCGCGATCTCGTAGGCGAGCACGGCGCCCATGCTGTGCCCGAAGAGTGCCAGGGGCCGGCCGGCCAGCGGGCGCAGCGCCTCGAAGATCCGGTCGGCCAGATCGTGGAGGTCCACGATGCCCGGCTCGTGGCGCCGGTCCTGCCGCCCCGGGTACTGGATCGCCAGCACCTCCACGGCGGGCGCGAGGGCTTTCGACACCGGGAAGAAGAAACTCGCCGAACCTCCGGCGTGCGGCAGGCACACGAGACGGACGGTGCCGTGCGGCGCCGGGTGGAATCGGCGCACCCAGGTGTCGAACTGTTCCGGTGTTTGCGGCACGCCAGGAATACCTTTCGGGAATCGGTACCCGCACAGCGTAGGAGGGTGCGACCGGTGGGGGCATCCCCCGGTCTGATAGGCCGTCCGCCGGCCGTCGATTCGGTCGCTGGACCGCTCGGCTTCGTTGTGATTGCCCCCCGGGGCGGGGGGTGGTTACGTGGTGTCAGCCGAATTCCCGCCGCTGCGGCATTCCCGGCCGTCGACCGTACGCCGGCCGTCCCGCCGGCACGTCACCGAAACACGGAGGCAATTCAGTATGAAGATCGTCGCGGACACCGGGAAATGTGTCGGCGCGGGGCTGTGCGCGCTCACCGAGCCGGAGATGTTCGACCAGCGGGAGGAGGACGGCACGGTCGTCGTCCTGGACGCCGAACTCGGGCACGAGCTGCTGGTGCAGAAGGCCCGCCGGGTCGTCCGCACCTGCCCGAGCCAGGCGCTGTCGCTGGTCGAGCACGACGGATAGGCGGGGGTGGCCGTGCAGGGGGCGGCCTATCAGATCGGGGGATGCCCAGCCCGTCGTGGCCGGTCCTAGTCTTCGGACAGGCTGTGCATGTCGCGGGACCCGGGCCGGGTCCCGACCCCGATCGCCGGTCGGCCCACCGTTCGCGTGGTGGCCGCCGCGGTCTGCCCGACAGCGAAGGGACCTCGTCGATGACCGCAACCCATGCCTGGCTGGCCGAGGAATACGCGCAGGTCAACGCGCCGCACCTCAGGACGGCACTGGCCGCGCTCTCCCTCACGGGCGACGCGCTGCAGCAGGGCGGAGCGTTCGCCGACATCGGCTGCGGCACGGGCGAGATCGCGCGCACGGCCGCCGGGCGCGGCTTCGAGGTGCGGGCGGTCGACGCGTCACCGTCCATGGTGGAGGCCACCCGCACACTCTGCGCGGGCCTTCCCGTGCGGGCCGACGTCTGCTCGGCGGAGGACCTGGAACTGCCGGAGGGACGTTTCACCGTCGTCCACTCCTCCTGGGTGCTGCACTGGCTGACCGAGGTCGACGAGCCGCTGCGCCGCATGGCCCGCGCGCTGCGCCCCGGCGGGTATCTCGTCCTGCAGTGGACGGGCGCCCAACTGCGCAGCGAGGGCGCCGGAATGTTCGGCATCCTGCGGGAGATATCAGGCAGCCCGAAGTGGAAGGAGCTGCTGGCGGGGGCGCAGCCGGAGGTGTACGAGTATCCGGCCGACCACGTGTCCGCGGTGCTGGAGGGCGCCGGGCTGGAGATCACGCACTACGACCCCGAGCTGGGCCATCCGTTGAGCGCGAAGGGCCCCGGGCCGACCCTGGCGGACCTGCCCGAGCTGCGCCGCCGGTACAAGCTGGCCGGGTTCGCCACGCAGGCCGCGGCGCTGGGCGAGCGCGCGGACGAGTTCGTCGACGAGGTGCTGCGGACCATGATCGAGGCGGGCCGGACCGATCCCCGCCACGCCAGGATCGTCGCCCGGCGGCCGGCCTGAGCGCGCGACAAGGGCTGTGCGGTGGTTCCGGACGACCGACCGGGAGGAGTTGACGCGATGAATGCCGCTGCCACGTTCCTGCGGCTTCGTGAGTACATGGTGGGGCCCTCGCGGTTCGCGATCCTGCTGTCCTGTTTCGAACTCGGCCTCATCGACGCGCTCCGGAAGAAACCCGGAATGACCGCGTCGCAGCTCGGCGAGACGGCCGGCGCCACACCCGACGCGGTGGAACAGCTCCTCCACCTGGCGGTCAAGGAGGGCTTCGTGGCGCACGACAGGCGTTCCGGCGGCTACCGCCTCGACGCGTTCGCGGGCGTGTCGGAGGCGGACCTCCAGCGCGTCCTGCCCACCATGAACATGATCAAGGTGGTCATGCTCCGGCAGATGTTCCACCTCACCGAGAGCGTCCGGGCCGGTACGCCCGTCGGCCTAGACACGGTCTACGGATTCCGGGGAAACCTGTACGAGGCCGTCGCCGAGCACCAGGACCTCCGCGTGTCCTGGGCGACGATGATGGACGACGTCACGGCCCACATCGACCCCTGGTTCCTGCGCAACATCCGCGTCCCGGCCGGTGCGCGGGTCCTCGACCTCGCCGGGAACACCGGCCTCGGGGCGATCCTGGCCTACCGGCTGAAGAAGTCGCCGGGGCTGCGTGTGACGACGTTCGACCTGCCCGAGAAGGAAGAGGAGTGCCTGGCCAACTTCCGGGCGGAGGGTGTCGCGGAGCACTGCTCCTTCATCGGCGGTGACGTCTTCGCGAGTGTGCCGCGCGGTTTCGACGTCGTCCTGATCAAGCACTTCCTGGACATGTTCGACAAGAGGGACGTGCTGAGGATCCTCGGCGGGGTCGGTGCGGCGCTGGAGCCCGGCGGGCAGGTCAACATCCTGGTGCCGGTGTATCCGGAGGACGTGAAGGACACCGGCAGCGCGGGCGTCGACATGTTCCCCGCCTATTTCCTGGGCTGCGCCATGGGTCAGGGCGGGCCGCAGAAGCTGTCGACGTACCGCGGCTGGATCGAGGAGTGCGGCTTCAAGGTCACGAAGACCCTGACCCAGGACCTCACCGCCATGCCGGGGGCGGTCATCGCGCACGGCATCCTCTGCGCGACGAAGACCCCCTGAGGACACCGCCGTTGCGGGCGCGGGGCCCCGGGGTCCCGCGCCCGCAACGGGCGTGCAGCGGGTCCTCGTGGTGCGTACGCACGGCAAGAGGGTCCTCCCGCCGGGTGGCGGGAGGACCCTCTTCGTACGGTCCGGGCGCGCGGGTCAGCCGGTGGCGGGCCGGGTGAGGTGGAGGGGGAGGCTGCCGACGCGGGTGACTCCCGGGCGCAGCGTCCAGGGGATCTCGGCGCGGGGCACGGCGAGGGACAGGCCGGGGAACCGGGCGAACAGCTCGTCCAGCGCCACCTCCGCCTCCTGGACGGCCAGCGGCGCGCCGAGGCAGTAGTGCGCCCCGCGGCCGAACCCGAGGTGGGCCTCGCCGCCTCCGGTGTCCCGGCGGACGTCCAGGCGTTCGGGGTCGTCGAACTTCCGCGGGTCGGTGTTCGCGGGCAGGATCAGCGGCATGACGGTGGCGCCCGCCGGGATCCTCACGCCGCCCAGTTCGACCTCTTCGGACGGGTAGCGGGGCAGCCCCCACTGGGTGGGGCCCAGGCGCATGAACTCGTCCACGGCCCGCGGCCAGCCGGAGGGGTCGGCGCGCAGCAGTTCCAGTTGCCCGGGGTGTTCGAGGAGGGCGAGCACGGAGTTGGCGAGGAGGTGGGTCGTGGTCTCGTGGCCGGTGATGACGAGGGTGAAGACGAGGGTGACCATCTCGCGGTCGGTGAGCCGGTCGCCGTCGTCCTGCTGGGCCTGGATGAGGGCGGAGATCAGGTCGTCGCGGGGTTCGGCCCGGCGGCGGGCGATGACGGCCTTCATCTGGTCGACGCACTCGCGCATGACGGCCGGGATGCGTGCGAGGTGTTCCGACGGCGAGGACAGGCACATGCCCCACTCGTACCAGCCGGGCCGGTCGGCCTCGTCGATGCCGACGAGTTCGCAGATCACGGTGAACGGCAGCGGGTAGCAGAACGCCGTCATGAGGTCGACGGGCCTGCCGTCCTGTCCGGCCTCGGCCATGCGGTCCAGGAGGTCCGCGGTGATCTCCTCGACGCGCGGGCGCATCGCGGCCACGCGGCGCGCGGTGAACGCCCGGGAGACCAGGGTGCGCAGCCGGCGGTGGTGGGCGCCGTCGATCTGCATGAGCTTGTCGTCGAGGTAGTCGACCAGGTCGGAGGGGATGTTGAGCTGTTTCATGATGGTGGTGCGGCTGTCGGGGGCCTCGGGCACGGACGCCGGGTTGTTGAGGAACCTCGGGTCGGTGAGGACGCGGCGTACGTCGTCGTAGCGGGTGACCAGCCACATGGGGCGGCCTCCCATGAAGGTGCCGGTGAGCAGGGGTGCCTGCTCGCGCATCCGCGCGTAGCCGCCGAACGGGTCGGCCACCAGGTCCGGCGCGAGCAGATCGACCGGTTCG
>DASTDN010000249.1:0-3138 GCA_035710365.1 Streptomyces sp.
GGCCGCCGGGTCGACCCGGACGGTGAAGCCGGTGATCGCCCCGGTGGCCCGCAGCCGGTCCACGCGCCGTTTCACGGCGGGCGCGGACAGGCCGATCCGCTGCCCGATGTCCGCGTAGGAGCGGCGGGCGTCCTCGGCGAGGGCGTGCACGATGCGTTCGTCGAGATCGTTCAGCACGGTGGGCGGTTCACTTCTCCGATGGTGCCGGTGGTGCGGGTGGTGCCGGGGGCGGTGGTGCGGGTGGTGCCGTGGTCCCGGTGGCTCCGGGGTGCCGGGGTGCGGACGGTCTCGGTGGTCCCGGGGGCGGGTGGCCCCGGGGTGCCGTGGTGCCCGGGTGCCGCGGTGCGGATGGTTTCGGTCTGGCGCGCGCGGCGCACGGCGGTCGGCCGGCCGTGAGCGCCGGTGGCCGTACCCGAAGTAGACCACGGGCCGGGCGGCCCCTCGGGGGATCCCCGCGGCCGGGTGAGGCCCGGGGCACCCGCAGGGTCGGCGAAAGGGGCGTCGGCCGGCGCTTCGGCCGCGTCCCCGGTCAGGTGCCCGCCTGCTCCCCCGTGCCGTTCCGGCGCTCGTACGTCTGCCGGGCGGTCCGCTCGTCCGTGCCGAGGGCGGCCCCGATCTGGGCCCAGGACGCACCGGCCTCGCGGGCGGCGCGGACGGCGAGGCGGCGGCCCTCGGCGGCCTTGCGGGCGACGGCCTCGCCGAGGGCGAGGAGTTCGAGCAGCTCGGTACGGCCGGGCCGCTCCCCTCCCGTGCCGCCCCCGGCGAGCGTCCCGCGCAGACGCAGCTCGTCGAGGCGGGCCACCGCCGTGGGCAGGGTGTACCTCGGTGCGACGCTCTGCGGAGTGCTCATGCCTCCAGGCTCGGCCCCGGGCACCACCCCGTCAAAGGGGACGGTCCGGTCAGCTCCAGCTCGCGTGCAGCGGCTTGCCCTCGGCGTAGCCGGCGGCGCTCTGGATGCCGACGACGGCCCTCTCGGCGAACTCCTCCAGGCTCGCCGCACCGGCGTAGGTGCAGGCCGAGCGGACGCCCGCGATGATCGAGTCGATCAGGTCCTCGACGCCGGGCCGCTCCGGGTCGAGGAACATGCGGGAGGTGGAGATGCCCTCCTCGAACAGCGCCTTGCGGGCCCGGTCGTACGCGGACTCCTCGCTGGTGCGGTTGCGCACGGCGCGCGCCGAGGCCATCCCGAAGGACTCCTTGTAGGGGCGGCCGTTCGCGTCGTGCTGGAGGTCGCCCGGGGATTCGTACGTCCCGGCGAACCAGGAACCCACCATTACGTTGGACGCGCCGGCCGCGAGGGCCATCGCCACGTCCCGGGGGTGGCGCACCCCGCCGTCCGCCCACACGTGCTTGCCGTACCTCCTCGCCTCCGCGGCGCACTCCAGCACGGCGGAGAACTGCGGGCGGCCCACGCCGGTCATCATGCGCGTGGTGCACATGGCGCCCGGTCCGACGCCGACCTTGACGATGTCGGCGCCCGCCTCGATCAGGTCCCGCACGCCCTCCGCGGACACGATGTTGCCCGCGACGACCGGCACCGCCGGGTCGAGGTCCCGCACCAGCTTGACGGCGCTGACCATCGACTCCTGGTGGCCGTGCGCGGTGTCGATGACGAGGGTGTCGACGCCCGCGTCGAGCAGTTGCCGGGCCTTGCCCGCCACGTCGCCGTTGATGCCGACGGCGGCGGCGATGCGCAGTGCGCCCCGCCCGTCGACGGCCGGGGTGTAGAGCGTGGCGCGCAGCGCGCCCGTGCGGGTGAGGATGCCGGCGAGACGGCCGTCGGAGTCGACGGCGGGGGCGTAGCGGCGGTTGGCGGCGTCGAGGCTGTTGAAGGCCTCGCGCGGGTCCATGTCGGCGTCGATGAGCAGCAGGTCCTTGGACATGACCACTTCGAGCTGGGTGAAGCGGTCCACGCCGGACAGGTCGGTGTCGGTGACCACGCCGATGGGCCGCTGCTCCCCGTCGACGACGACACCGGCGTTGTGCGCGCGCTTGGGCAGCAGGGCGAGCGCGTCGGCGGCGGTCTGGTGCGGGGCCAGCACGATCGGGGTGTCCAGCACCAGGTGGCGGCTCTTGACCCAGGAGACGACGTCGGTGACGACCTCGATGGGGATGTCCTGCGGGATGACGACCAGGCCGCCGCGCCGGGCCACCGTCTCGGCCATGCGGCGGCCCGCGATGGCGGTCATGTTGGCGACGACGAGCGGGATCGTGGTGCCCGTCCCGTCCGGGGAGCGCAGGTCCACGGCCAGCCGCGACCCGACCGCGGAGCGGCGCGGCACCATGAACACGTCGTCGTAGGTCAGGTCGTGAGGGGGCAGGGTGTCATTGAGGAAACGCACGTGCCGCACATCCCAGTCGATCGAGGTGGCCCCCGGGCAGGTCAGCCGGGGGAAGAGCACGTACTTCAGTGTCCCACGGCGCTCCTGGGGCCCGGTGCTGGCGCATCGTCCAGGCAGGTCGGCGGCCCGCTAGGAGGAAGCTCCAAGGGCGAGCAGCACGGCGAGGCGGGGGGTGCGGTCGGCCGCCTCGGCGAACACGTCCTGCGCGGTCTCCCACTCGGCGGGCCGGGCCCCGGCGTAGCCCCGCCATCCGGTGACGACGAGCAGCAGCCCCCGCTTCGCCGCGTCCTCGGGCCACACGGTGCGGTCGGAGAGGGAGTCGGCGAGGGCGTCCCAGTTGCGCCCGAACCAGTCGGGCAGGGCGAGGGCCCGCGCGCAGCGGTCCATCAGCCCCGCCTTGTCGGTCACTCCGTCGAGGTCCAGCGTGACCGTGAGCCGGCCGGTCAGGTCGTCCGTCATGTCAGTACCGCCCTTGGGGTGGGGGATGGTCGTCGCGATGGGCCGGTGCCGTGGGTCTCCCGGGGCGGGCGGCGGCCCGCGGCACGGCCCGGGCCGCGCCCCGCGGCGGACGGCCGCCGGGGAAGCCGGCGAACGCGGGAGGGACGGGCCCCGCGGCGGCACGCCGTCGGTACGGCCCGCTGCCACGGCCCGTCCCCGTTCGTCCCACGCCCGCGCGCACGGTGGTCGGCCCAGTGGCCGCCTGCGGCGCCGGTCCGTGTTCGTCCCGCGCCCGCGCGCACGGTGCCCTCGGGCTGACGCTGTCAGACCCCAGCCGTACAGTCGTCTCGCGCCCGCG